>CANRVM010000093.1 GCA_947643295.1 uncultured Mycoplasmatota bacterium | reverse complement strand
CACCACCCATTACTCCCGCAATACAGACTACCTTTTCTCCATCAGTAATCACAATATCGCTACTCTTTAATATCCTATTTTTTCCATCTAAGGTCATCACCCCTTCCTTCTCATAAGCATCTCTTACTACTACTTTATCTCCTAATTTTTTCTTATCAAAAAAGTGAAGAGGTTGACCATACTCTAGCATCACATAGTTTGAAATATCTACTACATTATTAATTGGTCTCATTCCTGCAGCAGTAAGGCGCCTTTTTATGAAATCTGGACTTTCCCCTATCTTTACATTTCTCACCATTTTCGCACTATAGTATGGGCATTTTTTTGTTTCTACTACTAATCCAAAATAGTTCTTTATAGAATCGTTTACTTCTTGATAATCATTCTCAGGAAGTGTTACTGGTCGATTTAAGATTGCCCCTATTTCATAAGCAAATCCAATATGATAATAACAATCATTATTACGATGTTTATGAATATCTAACTCATATAAAGTATCATCTAATCCTAAGTATTTAATTGGATTTTCCCCTACTGGTGCATCGGAATCTAATTCTTCAATTCCTCTTTCATAAGCTTCTTCTGTTTTCTCTTCTAAACCTAATTCATATAAAGCACAAATCATACCATTTGATTCCTGTCCTCTTATTTTACTAGATTTAATTTCAAAATCACCAGGTAAGATTGCCCCAGGCAAAGAAACAATGACCTTTAAACCTTTTCTAACATTAGGTGCACCACATACAATTTGGATAGTTCTATCTTTAATATTTACTTGGCATACATGCAAATGATCACTATCTGGATGTTCTACACATTCTACTACCTCTCCAATTACTAAATGATCAATATAATTTGTTATTACTTTTTCAACATTAATTCCAGATTGTGTAATTTTAACTGCTAATTCTTTTAAATCTTGATCTGAAATATTAATATAATCTTTTACCCATTCTAAACTAATCATTCCATTCCATCTCCTTTCGATCAAATGTTGTTGCTTCTCTTAAATCTGTATTATAAAGAACACGACAATCATCAATGCCATATTTAAGCATAGTAAGTCGATCTGCACCAAATCCAAAAGCAAAACCACTCCATTTTTCTGGATCATATCCACTCATACGCAATACATTAGGATGAACAATCCCCGCTCCTACTACCGTAATCCAACCTGTATGTTTACAAATATGGCAACCCTTTCCATGGCAATTAAAACAACTAATATCTCCTTCTACAGAAGGTTCTGTAAATTGATAATAACTAGGATGAAAACGAGTTTCCGTTTCGGGTCCGAATAATTTTTTTGCGAGTACATCAATAGTTCCTTTTAAGTCTGATAAGCTAATATCCTTATCTACTAATAATCCCTCAATTTGCATAAATTGATGAGAATGAGTTGCATCATCATCATCTCTTCTGTAAGTTTTACCAGGACAAATTACACGAATAGGAATCTCTCCTTTACCTTTCAACATCGTTCTAACTTGAACTGGTGATGTTTGACTTCTAAGTAAGATTTCTTCCCCTTCTAAATAAAAAGTGTCTTGAGCATCTCTTGCTGGGTGTCCTTTTGGAATATTAAGCATTTCAAAGTTATATTTATCTTCCTCTATTTCTGGACCATCTACTACATCATATCCCATAGACATAAATATCTCTTCTACTTCTTCTACTAGTTTTTCTAGCATATTAGGAGCACCACTAGCTACTTTTGTAGCAGGTAAACTGATATCAATTGCTTCGCTTTTTAATTTTTCATTTAGCAATATAGTTTCAAACCCTTTTTTCTTCTCTTCATAAAATTCATCAAACGAGTTTCTTAGTTCATTCACCTTTTGTCCGAATTCTTTTTTTTCTTCTTTTGGAATATTTTTAATTTCTTGATTTAACTCTGAAATAATGCCTTTTTTACCAAGATATTTTAGCTTTAGCTCATTTAAACTTTTTAAGTCTTTTACTATTTTTTTATCTTCTTCTATTAAAATTTTGACTTCTTCTATATTTTTGTTTTCCATAATTTTTCTCCTTTTCTTTTTTAGTCTTGTTTTATGATTCTTTTTTCACTTACTTCTATTCGTTTTTTTATTTTCTATATTATCAGTATTTGCTGCGTTATCCTGCAACATTAATAAAAATTTATCTATGGTACTCTTTCTAGAATTGCTTTCTTCAATGATTCCTACTATAATATTCCTTTCTTCTCATCCTAATAAAATCTCCTCCCAAAAAAAGATAACTAATATACATAAGGACGATTTATTCGCGGTACCACCTTATTTTATAGTTATCTTTTACTATACACTTAAACTCTTTTAACGCAAGAATTACGCTTACTATTAATAAGAACTCCTAAGACGAATTCATGATTTATTCTTTACTTGTTCTCACCGACCACAAGCTCTCTTTAAAGTATTTAATCACTACTACTTCTTAATCTCTGTCGATAATGTTATTATAACACGTTTTTTCTTTTTTTCAATCTTTATTTAATATTCCTAAAAAAGAAAGCGGAGTTCCACTTTCTCTAATTAAGATTCTTATCTTTTCCTAAGATATATCTATTTAGTTTTGAGGTATC
>CANRVM010000092.1 GCA_947643295.1 uncultured Mycoplasmatota bacterium | reverse complement strand
ACGACTTGATTCACTTTTTTATATAGAATTGTTTCACATCTATTGTAACTCTACATTTATTTGAGAAATATCGCTAGGAAATTATCTTGTTTTTTTCTATTATATTATGATACAATCAGTATATAATAAAGTAGGAGTGAGAAAGATGAAGATAGTTCTTATCATAGGGGGAGTTCTTTTTATATTCGTGGATTTATTATTTATATTTTGTGCTCTTAAACTTTCTAAAAAGTGTGAAGAAATAACACTTGATAAATCTTTGTAGAGAAGTAAATCACATTTCTATTGCATTTTCTCCATGATGTGTTAAAATAACGGATAAGTAATGAAGGGATGAGAATTATGTCAAAAATAACAATAGATAAATATGTAGATTTAGATGAAAGATTTGCTTCTTATGATAATGATGGTTATTATATAGATTCCATTATGATTCCTATTATGATAGCAGATAATTTACACTATGGGTTGTCTTTTAGTGAATTGAAAGAATTTGTTAAAAAAGTAGATGTAGCAATCGATAAAGAAGAATTAGATACCTTTTTGAATCAAAAAATGGAAGAAGATTTTCCATTAATTACAGAAAAGCTAAAAGAAAGAAGAAAAAAGGATTCATCAAGTTCTCCTATAAAATGTATGGAGGATGTCGAAATGTTATTGATAGAATCAAGAAATTCTAATGATTCTAGTACATTAGAATATTTTAAGAATTATCTAGATGGAAGAAAGAAAAGATGTGCTACTTTATTTGCCATTTATGAAGATATGGAAGCAGTGAAAAAAGAAAAACAATTAACAAAAGAATCGATAGATAGATTTCAAAAGTTAGATATTAATTTTAATGAAGATGGTTACGTTTATTATGAAGATGCTTTAAGATTAACAAAAACGATTATTTTCAATGTAGAAGATTTATTTGAGATTGGTGATTTAGCAAATCGCTTAGAAACTTATCTAGATTTTAAAGTAACAAGAGAATCCTTAGAGGAAGCTAGGAAAAGAAATTTAGAGATTTATCCAAGAGAAGAAGTTCAATTACTGGATTCTAAATATATTGGAAATGAGGAATTCTTTCCTCTATCGAAAAGGCAAGCAGCAGAGTGGAGAAAAAAAGAGGTTAAACAAAAAATAAAAAGAGTACTATAGGAATGAAAAATAAGAAGAAAGTAAGTTTTATTATAGTAGGCATCTGTATTTTTATCGCTATCATTTGTAGTATTATTACTTTTATTTTAAATAAAGATACAGAAAGATTAGAACAAGAAAGTAAAAAGTTAGATACTTTAGTGGTTAAAACAAAAAGTGGTACTGAAATAGAAACGGAGTACACTCATGTAGAAGAGAATAAGTTTTATATAAAAGTTCCGAAAGAATTTAAACAATTGAGTTATGAGGATATTTTAAAAAAATATAGTGGAGAAGTACCTAAGATTGTTTTTTCTAATGATTCTATGAGTGTCAATATTGCGATTAGTATTACGGATAATGAAATGAAGGATAGTGAAATCGATCATTATAAGAAATATATGGAAAATATACTTCAATGTGATAGTAAGATAATTGATAACAAATCATATAAAGTAGATGGGCATACGATAGGGCAACTAAAATTAATAAGTAAAGCAGAAGATACGGAAATATTTAATAATATGATTTTCTTTTCTTATCATGATAAGTTAGTTATTGTTACTTTTAATTGTACAGATGATTTAAAGAGTGAATGGGAAGAGGTAGGAGATTTTGTTATAGATTCTTTATTCTTTAAAGAATAAAAAAGTGTTTCAGAAAAAATGCGAAGAAAGTACATAATTGGAGGTTAGTTTTATCACTACCTTCTTTTTTTGATTTGTTTTTTTCTTTCTATGAAAATTTTTCCTTGACAAAATCAAAAAAATGACTATAATAAGCATACAAAAAGAGGAGTGTATGGTATGAAAGAAAAAACATCTATTAAGTCTAGAACTTCTAGGAAATTATTATTTGGACTTACAGCTTCTTTATTATTTACTGGCTATGGTTCTACTAATAATAGAGTAGCATCTGCCAATAGTAATCAGAAGAAAATAGAATCATCAATAGATACTAGTAAGACAAACAATAACAAAAGACGCGATTATGAAGAAATTAAGGGTAATATTGATAGTGGTTTTATTGTTAAATCAAAAGGAAAATTTAATCAATTAGAAAGTAAAAAGGAGAGTTCTTATAAAAAGGGTTTTCATGTTTTAAGCATAAGAAATTATCATGGTCATTCTATTGTAGATGCTTTAAATTATATTGGTTATAATAGTTCTTTTAAATCTCGTTCTCAATTAGCAAAAAAATATGGCATCAAAAATTATAAAGGTACAGCAAAACAAAATACGAAGCTTTTAAAGAAACTGAAGAAAGATAACTTTAGTAATAAGACAAAATCTAATTCGAAAGAAAAAAAAGCTAAAAAATTAAAAAAGAAAAAGTTTGTTTCTATTATTGTTCCAACACCAATAGAGATTATTTCCCCAATAATAGAACCAACTGAAAAGCCAAAACCAACTAGAGAGCCTGGACCTATTATAATTCCATCACCATCCCAGAAACCAACAAAATCACCTGCACCAACGCCAACAGGAACAGTAGTACCACCAGCAGGAACGATAGTGCCACCAGTAAAACCAT
>CANRVM010000091.1 GCA_947643295.1 uncultured Mycoplasmatota bacterium | reverse complement strand
TGTATTTTGATAGTTGTTTTTTAGATAGGTCTCAAAATGCATATTCTGTGATTCTATTTTTTTTCTTAATTGGAACTCATTTTTATATTTATATTATCGCTTGATTGTTTTCTTCTTTCAAATTATTTTCTAAGAAAAAGGAAAGATGTTTTTAAATCTATATGTTTTTCAAAAAAGTCTGCTAAAAGGTCAATCTTTGCTAAATCCATAAAGCCTTCTGTAATATCTTTAAAAATGACGATATAACTATTTGGCATAGCGATAGTTTTTTTTGGTATAAGGGTGATTTTCTAAATCTTTGGTAGAAATTTGTTCCATTGCTTTTGTTAAAGCTTCTATTTTATAACCCCCTATCTGGTAAGGTAGTGAGGTATTTGAAACATAGGAGCTAATGTCAGAATCGACAGAACTAACAAATAAGACATCCTCCGTTAAAGAGTGATCAATCATTCTTAAATCAATCTGAGCGAAATCCCCATTAAATAAGGATAAAGCAATATTTTCTGTTGGTACATTTTGATAAAAGATAGAATTAATACTATCAACCCCTCTTGCTTTATCAAGTCCTTTTGGTAAAACATCGATTTCTACTCCATAACCAGGACAATAATAAGGATATAGAGAATACATTTCATTATTTTTAAACTCTTTGATTAAGGCATAATAATATTTAAATTCCTGTTGTGTCATATCTTTCTTCTCAAAACGGACATTAGCAAAATATTTACATAAAGATAATTCTACCATACTTTTAATTTCAGAAGGTAGTGTATTTTCAATCTGATATAATAAATGATCCGTACATAATATTTTAGAATCTTCAAATGGTCTTTCTAAAATTCTAGAATCCTTACCAATCAATAAATCTGCACCATATTCTGTGACAACAGATTGAAAAGTATTTGGAAAACCAGCATTTTCAAAAAGTTCATGTATGAGAGGAATCCAACCATGCCCATCTCCATTTAAATACTCTATTGTTCCTCCTGTTACACAATGAATATCAACATCATACTTTTCTTGTAATTTTCCTAAAGCATAAAAGAAATGATTTACTTGATTTCTAGTATACTGATTTCTTTGTTCTTCTGTTGCTCCTTCTTGGTAAGCTTCATCTCCTGTTAAATGAGCTAGACAATCGGTCCAATCAATATAAAAAATCATTTTTTTCTTATTCATATGTTCTATCTCCTTACTTCTCAATAATTGTAATATCTAGTTTATCGTATAAAATGATAGGATTATCTGATTTCAAAAAGTTTCTTAAGGCATCATCTAATCTTTGCTTTGTCTTTCTATCCCATTCTACTTCTTTAAAATCATCACTATTCTTAAGCATATCCCATATTTCTTCAAAGTTTTCAAATTCAAATTTAATATCTAAAATATCCTCTTTTACTACTTTACAAAGTTTATTTTCTACCGCTTTTTGAATCACTTCTTTTGAATGTTTTACGATATAATCATGGTGGAATAATATTAAATTTTCATAAGCAACATTCCATAATCCTTGAAAAGAATTAGAATCTAACCTTGGATCTAAAATGATAATTTTGCCATCTTCCTTTAGTAATCCCAACATATTTAATAAAGCAATCCCTTGTTCTTTTATATCAATTTCGTGAAAGGATAAAGACAAAATAATTACATCAAACTTTTCTGCTTCGTGATAACTTTTGATATTAGTACATAAAAAGGTTACCTTTTCATCCTGGTTTTTTAAATTATTTTGGAAGATTAACTCTTCATCAACATCTATTCCAATATATTTTTGGCATTTTTCTTTCAATATCTCACTATATCTTCCATCTCCACATCCAACATCTAAAATCACTTTATCTTTGAAATCTACTAAAGATAATATTTTCTTTTTTTCTTCTTCTGGCATCTTATTTCCTCCTTAACATCGCTACTACATTTTCTAATCTTTTAACGAACAAATCAACATCTTCTTTGGTATTATATTTTCCTAAACTAATTCGAATAGGACTATACTCTTTTAAATTCGCTTTACAAGAAGTTAAAACATGAGATGGTTCTGCTATTTCTGAATTACAAGCAGACCCTGTAGAGATAAAAATGGAAAAAGATTCTAACAAGACTAACAACTCTTCGGAATTGACATTTTTAAATGCGATACTAGAGGTGTTTGCTAACCGATTTTCTATATCTCCATAGATTTTAATATCACTAATTTTTTCTTGGATTTGTTTTTCCATATCATCTCTTAATTGTTTCATTTTCTGATTGGTTTTAAAATTATCTTTCAATAACAACTCGGTAGCTTTCCCAAGACCAATTATATAAGCAACATTTTCTGTTCCACCTCGTCTATTTTTTTCTTGATGACCAAAAATAAGAGGAATAAATGGGATATTTTCTTTCACATATAAAACACCAATTCCTTTAGGTGCATGTATCTTATGTCCCGATAAAGATAAGGTATCGATGTTCATATCCATAACATCAATTTTTACTTTTCCAACAGCTTGAACAGCATCACAATGAAATAAAATATGATGAGTTTTCGCTATTTCTCCAATTTCTTTTATCGGATAGATATTACCTAATTCATTATTCGCCATCATAATTGTTATTAGAAAAGTATCTTCTGTAATAGCATTTTTTACCTCTTCTAAATCCAGTTTCCCCTTCTCATCTACAGATAAATAAGTAATATCATAACCTATACTTTCCAAATACTTCATTGCTTCCATGATGGATGCATGTTCTACACTAGTAGTAATGATATGCTTCTTATTTGGATTATTTCTCACTGCACTAAAAATGGCAGTTGTATTACTTTCACTAGCACAACTAGTAAAGATGATTTCACTTTCTTTGGCATTTAATAGTTCTGCAATATTTTTTCTTGCTTTTTGAATGGATTCTTTTACACTACTACCAAATGAGTAAATACTACTTGGATTACCATATTCCTCT
Source organism: uncultured Mycoplasmatota bacterium (assembly GCA_947643295.1). Next base: position 18 of record CANRVM010000091.1, on the reverse strand, counting down.
TTTAAATATGGCAACATA
>CANRVM010000090.1 GCA_947643295.1 uncultured Mycoplasmatota bacterium | reverse complement strand
GAATGAAAGCTGTTGCTTCTGTAACATTCGATAATGAATTCGCAGTACACGACATTAAAGTTATCGAAAGTCAAAATGGATTATTTATAGCTATGCCAAGTAGAAAAACTCCAAACGGAGAATTCAAAGATATAGCTCATCCAATCAATGCTGAGACAAGAGAAAAAATTCAAAAAGCTATTTTAGAAGCTTATGAAGCTCCAGAAACAGAAGAATCAGCAGAATAATAATAAAAAAGAGAAGACATTCGTGTGGAGCGAATGCCAATTGTTGAGACAGAAAAAATCGAATTTTTTCTGTCTCAACTTTTTATGAAGAAAAGAAAATTAAGGAAAAACTTGAAAAAGAGCAAAAAAAAAGTTAAAATAATAGTAGTTCAATAAAAAATAGGAGAAGAATGATGTATTTAATAGTAGGATTAGGTAATCCAGAAAATGATTATCGTCATACAAGACATAATATGGGATTTAATACAATTAATCAATTGGCTAAACAGTATAAAATTGAAGTAATCAAAAAAAAATTTAAAGGATTATATGGAAAAGGTATTATTGAGGGAGAAGAACTAATTTTATTAAAGCCACAAACTTTTATGAATTTAAGTGGAGAAAGTATTCGAGAAGTTATGCAATTTTATCGATTGCATATTGACCAGTTGATTGTTATTTATGATGATATAGATATTCAGCCTGGTAAGATAAAAATAAGGAAAGCAGGAGGAGCAGGAACACATAATGGAATGAAATCTGTTTTACAGGCAGTAAAGACAGAGAACATTAAAAGAATAAGAGTAGGGATTGGAATGCCGAAAGAAAAAGTAGATTTAGTTAACTATGTACTAGGTTCCATTCCTGAAGAAGAGAAAGAAGAACTAGAAAAAGGAATAAATTTAGCAAAAGAAGCCGTAATTGAAATCATTAAACAGGGAATGGATAAAGCAATGAATCGATTTAATTAGAAATTTATCGATAGAAATCTTCCCATTGGTAATAAGAAAGGATAATAAAGATGACAGAGATTATCATACAAAAAGAAAATCAAGAAAGAAAAATAGCTTTAGTAGAAAATGGAAAACTTGTAGAGTATTATGAAGAAAATAATGAAGATGATAAAAAAGAAGGGAATATATATATTGGCATAGTCAAAGATATCATTGAAGGGATGCAATCGGCTTTTGTTGATATTGGAACCGATAAGAATAGTTTTATTCATTTAAAAGATATTTTACCTAAAATGGATGAAAAAAAAGAAATAAAGCAAGAAGACATTACGATAGAGAAAGTAGTAAAGCCAAATCAAAAATTATTGGTACAAGTAAAAAAAGATAGTAACGATAAAAAGGGAGCAAGAGTATCTACTCATATTAATTTACCAAGTAAATATATTGCTTTACTTCCTAATACAGAAATTATAACCATTTCTCAGAAAATAGAAAATAAAAAAGAGAAAGAACGATTAATCCAATTAGTCAAAGAAAATTTAAGTGAAGGAAATGGTGCAATTATCAGAACCTCTGCTCAAAATAAAGAACAAGAGGTAATTAACGATATAAAAAAAGTAGAAAAGAAATGGAATGATATTATTCAAACGCATATTAGCCCAGAGTTAAGGAAGCCACAGTTGTTATATAAAAGTGAAAATATGATAGAAAAGATGTTGATTGATCTAACGAAAAATACGATAGAACAAATTACCATAAATGACAAAGAACTAAAAAAAGAATTAGAAGAATTTAAAAGGAACAATCCAGAATATCATCATGTTATGATAACATTAGAAGAAAAAGCAAATTTATTAGATAAATATGATTTAGAAAAACAAATACAAAAAGTACAAAATAGGAAAGTTTGGTTAAAGTGTGGAGGTTTTATTACTATTGATAAAACAGAAGCATTAACAGCCATTGATGTCAACACAGGGAAGTATATAGGAAATAAAAATTTAGAGCAAACAATTTATAAAGTAAACAAAGAAGCTACCATAGAGATTGCTAAGCAATTGCGATTAAGAGATATTGGTGGGATTATTATTATTGATTATATTGATATGAAAAGTGAGGAAAATAAAGAGAAAATTTATACATTATTAAAAGAAGAGTTGAAAAAGGATAGAAGTAAGACACAAATAGAAGGTTTTACCCAATTAGATTTGATGGAATTAACAAGAAAACATATTTGTAGTCATAAAGATTAAGATGTACTTTAGGAAGGATGAAAGAAAAAATGAAAGTAGGATTTGTATCTTTAGGATGTAGTAAAAATTTAATTGATACAGAAGTAACAATAGGTCTATTTAAGAAAAATAAATTTGAAGTGGTAAATGATGAAACAAAGGCAGATATTATTGTAATTAATACTTGTGGTTTTATCGATTCTGCAAAAGAGGAAGCGATTAATACTATTTTAGAAATGGCAGAATATAAGAAACAACAATGTAAATATTTAATTGTTATGGGATGTTTAGTACAAAGATATTATACAGAATTAGGAAAATTACTTCCAGAAATAGATTTGTTAATCAAAATAGAAGAATATGATAAGTTATGGGATAAAATAGAAGACTTAATAAAAAGAGATAAAGTAAATGAAAGTGAAGCAATCGGGAAGAAAAAGATAACCGATATTTTACCTATGCCAATGTTAACACAAGAACAATTTTTAAATAGGATAGTTACAACAGGTAAGAATTATGCCTATTTAAAAATAGGAGAGGGATGTAGTAATAAGTGTACTTATTGTGCTATTCCTTATATTAGAGGACCATTTGTAAGTAGAAAAAAAGAGGATATTTTAGAGGAAGCTCAGAAATTAGCCCAACAGGGTATTCAGGAATTAATTATTATTGCACAAGATACGACTAAATATGGTGTAGATAGATATGGGGAAAGTAAATTAGCAGAATTGTTAGAAGAAATTAGTCAAATAAAAGAAATTAAATGGGTACGATTTTTATATGCTTACCCAGAAGGAATTACCGATCAACTCATTGACGTTGTTGCTAATAATCCAAAAATAGCTCAATATTTTGATATACCAATTCAACATATATCTGATCCAATATTAAAGAAGATGAACAGAAAAACTTC
>CANRVM010000089.1 GCA_947643295.1 uncultured Mycoplasmatota bacterium | reverse complement strand
AAAACCAGTCTGCTTTCCACTTAAATAAACTAGTAATTCCAATGACAATTAGTTGTATGGCCATAATAAATGGAACCGATATCGTATTAAAAGTGGAAGTCTTTCGAAATAAGAAAGCAAAACAGATTAACAAACTGATAATACCATAAATGAGTGGGAATTGAATCATCGTTATCTTGGTTACCTCGGAAAGAGAGGATGCAAATTCTTTTCCATTTATTAAATAATTGGCAAAGTAAAATCCATAATTATGAAAAAGAATTAAAATCGTACTAATACCAAAAATTAAAAGTGACTTAGAAAGATAATATTTCTTTCTAGAAATAGCCGATGACAACGTATTTTTCACTGTTTTATTTGAAAAATCAGTACATAAAATAATAACAACAATCACAATAAAGAAATAATATAAATTTACATTTTGTCCAATCTCATCTTTATCTAAAGGGAAAGCACCCCCTTTTTTCATCACCTTTCTAACCTCTTTCAAACTCTTCGCTTCCATTAATTCTTTTGTCATCTCAGTATCTTCTAATACATTATTATTAGAAGTAATTCCTAGTCCAATATGTCCTACCGATAATCCAACAATACTGACAGCACTAAGTAGTATAATGAATAAGATGGTAATATAGATAGCCTTCCCCTTTACTATTCGATATAAATCCGCTTTCATCATATTCATCATATTAACTCTCCTCCTTTATCACCGTTTTAAAATATTCCTCTAACGTAATCCCCGTTTCATATAAGGCCGATAAAGAAATACCACTTTGAGCAAGTTTTTTATTTACTTTTTCTGTTTGCTCTAAAAAGTCATATAAGCGAATTTCATTTTTAGAAATCACTTTATAATTCGTAGTATGTAATTCCTTTTCTAAAACTGTGGTAGCCTTTTTCACATCACTCGTTTTAATGACAATACATTTACTACATTCTTTATCTAATTCCTCTTTCGTTAATTCTTTGATAACTTTTCCCTTTTCAATGATACAGAATTTAGTGGCAACCGCATATAGTTCTGCTAAAATATGACTCGATATTAAAATTGTAATATCTTTTTCTTCATTTAACTTTTTAAAAGTATCTCTTAAATCACTAATTCCGATAGGGTCTAATCCATTAATTGGTTCATCTAATATAATGAAATCAGGATGATCTAAAATAGCAAAAGCAATTCCTAGTCTTTGTTTCATTCCTAACGAAAAGGTTTTAAACTTTTTATTCTTCGCACTAAGTAAATCAACAAGTTTTAGAGCTTCTTCGATTTGTTCTTTACCAACAATTCCTTTTTGTAGTGAATAATAATTCAAGTTCTCATAAGCAGTTAAGTTTGGAAAAAAAGCTGGATTTTCAATTAAACATCCTATTCTTCCTTTATTTTCAATGACAGATTCCTCTTCTCCAAACAAAGAAAATTCTCCACTAGTTTTTTCAGTAAGCATCGTCACTAACTTCATTAACGTCGTCTTTCCTGCACCATTTCTACCAATTAAACCATAAATATCGCCTTTCTTAATCGTAATATTGACATGATCTACGGCAGTAAAGTCTTTATATTTCTTAGTCAAGTCTTGTGTTTTTAAAATAATATTCTTCATATTTTTCCTCCCTTTATATCAGTATATAAAAAAAATATTAAGAAACTCTTAACTTAAATCTTAAAAAAGTCTTAATTTATTCTTTCATTTTATAACCAATACTCCAAACCGTTTCAATATATTCTAGCTTTGAATTACATTTTTTTAATTTATTTCTAATTTTACTAATATGAACATTTAACGTATTATCATCTGCAAAAGCCTCATCACCCCATACTTTATCAAAAAGGATACTTTTCGTAAACACTTGATTCGGATGTTCCATTAAGGTACAAAGTAAATCAAATTCATGTTTGGTAAAATCGACCTCTTTTTTATGGCAAATTACGGTATGATTCTTTTTATTTAAGGTAATATCTTTATAGTGTAGAACTTTGTCTTCAAAACTTTTGGTTTTATTTCTTAATTGAACCTTAATTCTGGCGAGTAACTCTTCTTGATGAAATGGTTTTGTTACATAATCATCCGCACCCAAGTTCAATAACTCAACTTTCTTTTTCGTCTCTTCTATCGCACTCATCACAATGATTGGAACTGAATGTTTTTCTTTTAATTCTTTGATAATTTCTTCGCCACTTTTCCCTGGTAACATTAAATCCAGTAAAATCAAGTCAATATCTTCCTGATGAAGAAATACTCCTTCTGTTCCTGAATAAGCACTCATCGTTTCGTAGTCATGATATTGTAATAATTTTTCTAACATCTGATTAATGTCTTTATCATCTTCTATGATTAAAATCTTACCCATCATGTCACCTCTTTTTCCTCTTTTAAGTCATAATCCCAAAGACCTAACTTTCCATTGATAGGAATAGGCTCTATTTTCGAAACATTTTCTAACTGAAAGCCATATCCTTTCCACTCTGTATCGCTAATTACTCTTTTATACACTAAAGGATTCTTCTCTTGTAGTATCTTTCTCATGTTATCATCGATTTCCACACAGTCTCTTAAAGTGACTTTGGCAATAATCGCTCCACTTGGATAGTCGAAATGATAGTCTTTAAACTTTTCCATCGCTTTTTGATTAACACCTTTTCCCGCATGGATTAATATTTCGCCTCTATATTTTGTCCTCCAAGTCCGGAATTCATACTCTTTGATTCCTTCGGCAATCAAGGTAGCAAAGGGTTGTTTAATCGTAATTACCTTCATATCAATACTCCTTTTTCTCATTATACCATATTTTAAGCGAAAAGAGATCATTCCCTTTTTTGGATATCATGAAGATAAATAGAAGTGATACTAACTAGAAAAAGTATAAAATAACCATAAACAAAAGAAAGGCTATGGTAAGAATAAAAATAAAGTCCATATAAAAAAGAAGTCGTAACTCCAGAAATACGCACTAATTTCATATCCTCTTGCCACAAACAATATACTCGAATCATGGAAGCAATCGTAGGAAGAAAAGAAAGAAACCCTTCCCATGTCAAGAAACAATTGCACAAAATAATTCCCCAAAAAAAGAAAAGGAAAAACAGAGTCTGCTGAAAAAGTAGACCAAAATAAAACTGATATTTAGAAATTATTTTC
>CANRVM010000088.1 GCA_947643295.1 uncultured Mycoplasmatota bacterium | reverse complement strand
TCTTTAAAATCCCCAATTTAAACACGCTCCATTTGTGATTTAACTAATTGAATTCCTTTTGTTAAAAAATAGATAATTCCTATTACCAATAAAAAAGGAATCATTAGAATAAGAACAAAGCAAATTAGTAATTTTAAAAGAATATTTTTTACACTATTCATCTATCTCTCCTTCTTTCTAATAAAATTATATCAAAAAAAAAGATAGATAAACCTTACAGTTTTGTTAGGTTAAAGTAAGAAATGTAATCAAATAAAAAAGAAGAAAACATAGCAAAGTTTCTTCTTTTTATTTATCATGAAATATTTTTATTTTAATACTACTTTCTTTACTAATTTTACTTCTTCTTCCCTAATATTTTCAACAAGAAAGGCACATGACTCGTTTATATTACAAGAATCAATTTCTTTCTCATATATTTCAGCATTTCTTAGTGAAATAGTCGTACTAACTATTACATTATTGTTTTCATCTAACAGGTCAATAGAATCTCCTCTTTTTAAAGTTCCAGATGTGATTTTACCAAGAAATAGAAAGGATTGATCCGTATCTTTTAAGTATTTTTGTACGATAAATTCCGAAGAGTTAGATGGATTTTCTTCTGTTACCACATGGTTTTCAAAAGAAATATCAATCCTACCTACCCCACCATCAATATAAAGTGAGTTAGTACCATTTCCATAATACGTGTTATCACTCACTGATTTGCCATCTATAGAAGCACTGCCAATTCCTTTATTCACTTTTATCTTGTAGTCACTCTCATTACCAAGTAGAACAATATCTGCTTCTCCAATACCAGCTTCTATTTTACTATTTCCCATCACTTCAGCTGTTAACTCTAATTTTCCAACTCCCATATCCAAATCTAGGTTATGAAGCTTTCCGTTATGGATAGAGACCTTCCCAGCTCCACCTTCTACTTCCATCTTTTCGAAAACATGAAGTTCGTCTATCTCTACTTCTCCAGCACCTAAATCTAGTTCTAGCTTTTTCGTAGCTAATTTTTCAATTTCTATTCTTCCTGCACCAGAATCAATCGATACTTCATCATAAACTTCATCCTTTGGAAGATAAATAACTAATTGATAATTATTTTTTCTTTTAAATAGATTTCCTTTTCTTTCTTTGATAACTAGTTTATCATTTGAAGTCTTTGTTACAATTTTACTATTATTTGTCTCAATTCGAAATTTTTCTCCCTCTCGAATGATAGTACTTGTAGCTCTTAAATCGATTTCTAAAGAAGATACTGCCTCGGTAATTTCTAATTCGTTACTAGAAGTGAAAGTCGCATCCTCTTTGTCATCAAAAAGATTCGAAAATACCGTAAAGCACATCATTATTCCTGATAAAATACTTACAATTAAGAAAATAGCAAAAGCAATTGCTAAATATTTAATTACTTTTTGTGTTTCATTCATTTTATTTCCACCCCTCCAAACAGGCAAGTAGCATTGATGTAGATTGTTTTTGTTGCACTTTTATCAATTTTTTTACGGTTATCACTAACACCACCAAATATCGGAGTAGATGCTATTTTTACTTTAACATCTTTTGGAACATAAATTACAATACCACCAAAAATGGAACTCGCATTCACAATACTTTCATCCTTTATTTTGGCATCCGTAAGTTCACATTTCACTTCACCAAAAACAGCAGTTAAATTACAACCATCAAAGTCTTCACTAGAAAAATCAACGGTTTGTCCTCCAAAGGTAGAACAATAATCCTTATCAATATTTTTTGTTTTATTTAAATGTTTAATCCTCTTTTGTACTTTCGAATTAATAGAATCTTTAAACAAGAAAGATAAGCCAATCATTACTAAGATAAAGGGAACCATTAACTTAAAAATAAGTTCAAACTCTAATAAATCTCTACATCCCAGTAATAAAAAAATTCCTATGACTAATCCAATCAAATTATCTTGCCTACCACTATTACTAAAAAGTCCAATAAAACATGGTACAATAATAAACAAAGTCCAAAACCCATCAAAAAAGATATCAATATTGGTAATTTCTAAGGCATTTAACCCTACAATAACTCCAATTCCAATAAACACCAAACCCCATAAAAAATTACTTATTTTATTCATATACAAACTCTCCTATTCTACTTCACTTTTATTTGGCATAATAAGGGCAGCCACAAAATAGGCTAAAACACCAGTACCTGCACAAAATATTAACAAAATCCAAAGCAATCTAACAATCGTTGGATCCATATCAAAGTATTCTGCAATTCCTCCACATACACCAAAAACTTTTCTTCCATTTTCTATCTTATATAATCTTTTTTTCTTATCCATTCAATCACTCCGTTTTTCTCATTTTACCATAATTTATTTTATTCGTCTATAAAAAAAATCAATCCTATTTCAGATTAATTTATGATAATTTTGCTTAGTGCAATAATTTTACCTAATGGTGTCTTAAGAGTTTAGATACTAAACCCTTAATTATCTAATGAACTTGCTTTAATATGAGTACATTATTTTATATTATTTTTTTCTCTATTAATGTTTGATATTCCTTTAAATTGCAAACACTAATTTTTCATAACTCAAAATGAGTACAAATGCTTCTTGACACTTCTCTTCCATCAAATTCTATTGTAGAAAAATATAATAAATTCAGTATATCATTGGTTCTATTCATTTTATACTTATTATCCTTATTGTTCATATTTAGCTTATATCGTCAGTTACTCAAGATAATATTGTATACTACTAAAAACTATATAATTTTTATTTATATCCAATTTTCTGATGTCTATGTATTCTTTAATCATATTACGATAATTACTTCTATTAGAAATAAATTTTAGATTCCTTTTATATTTTTCTAATAAGTTCTATCCTATATTTTGGAAGTAACTATTCCTCAAAATGATTTATATTATATTCATCCTTTACCAATAATTCATATAGTCTATCAATGATTTTCTCTATTTCAATTATCCATTTTTTCTTATTACATAATCGTTACATTTTAATAACTATTTTACTTTTTGTTTTTGAACATTATGATCTAATTGATAATAACTACAAGCATATCTTAAAACATCAATCATTTCTTTAGAAGTTGATTTACCAATTTCATAAGGTTCTATTTCATGGTTGCGATACATAATTAAACGCATATCATCAAAACTCATACCATTTTGCATAACGCAATTAGATGTATAACTCTTACCATTTACAATAAGTTGTTTTCCAACAGGTTGCCAATCATTCTTACACATATTATATGAATGAGTTACTTTCATTCCTATATAATTTGAGTTAATACCAACATAAATACTTCCTGCATCATATTCAGCATAATCAGAAAATGATTTTTCATTACGCTTTTCAGTACTCCAATTTATTTTTTTAAATAAACCAACATGCTTCTTATTATAAACACATATAAAAATATCACTTACATCTTTTCTTTCATCTTGTGGAGTGATTGCTAAGTTTCCTTGTGGATTTAACCTATTGTATAATT
>CANRVM010000087.1 GCA_947643295.1 uncultured Mycoplasmatota bacterium | reverse complement strand
GTGTTGTTATGGATGATGAAAGATTAAAAAATCCAAATTATATTTTTGGAGAAGATTATTTTGAAAGAACATTAGAAAGAATTAGAAATATTCGATCTAGCGAAAGAAGATTTTATCAGAAAATAACAGATATCTATTCTTCTTGTAGTGTTGATTATGATAAAGATTCTGAAATTACAAAGACATTTTTTAAAACTGTACAAAACAAACTTCACTATTCTGTAACTGGCAACACTGCAGCAGAAATTATCTATAATAGAGTAGATGCTAATAAAGATAATATGGGACTTACGAATTGGACAAGTTCTCCTGATGGACCTATTTATAAATATGATGTTGATATTGCTAAAAATTATTTAACAGAAAAAGAATTAAAAAACTTAAATAGAATAGTTACTATGTATTTAGATTATGCTGAATTACAAGCAGAAAATCATAATGCAATGACAATGAATGACTGGGTAGAAAAATTGGATGCCTTTTTACAATTTAATGGACAAGAAATTTTGCATAATGCTGGGAGTATTTCTCACAAAGTTGCTCAAGAATTAGCATATAAAGAATATGATAAATTTAAGAAAAAACAAGATGAATTATTTATATCTGATTTTGATAAATTTATTGAAGATATAAAATTATTAGAAACTTTAGAAAATAATAAAGATTAATTAAAAAAATTGTACATTTAACAATAATTACATTTTAATTTATAATTAAGTTGGAGTGTGATTTTATAAAGAAATATAATATTGAAGAATTAAGAGAAAAATTAGAACGTTGTAGAAATGTAAATCTAGATGATGTAAAATTAGAAGATGTGGATGAGATAACTTCTATAAAAATAGATAGAAGAAAATCTAGTGAAGAAAGAATATTAGATTTTTTGACTAAAGTTAAAAATCCATATATATTTAAAGTGAATGGAAAGTTAGTTAGAATTAGATTTTCAGAAGATACAGATTTAACTGCAGATGATTGTTTAACTAATGTTTTAAAGAATTTATATAAATAATATGAAGGAGGTACAATATGATAATAAATTATTCAGACCAAGAAGTTATAAAAGGAAAGAAATCTATATTTTTAGCAGGTCCAACTCCACGAGGTGAAAATGTTGATTCTTGGAGAACAGAAGCTTGTAAAATTTTGGAACAAATAGGATTTGATGGAGTAGTCTATGTTCCTGAATATTCTACTTGGAAACCTAAGGCAGATTATGTTGATCAAGCGATGTGGGAGCGAATTGCTTTAACAAATGCGACAGTAATCTGGTTATATAGATTAGATTATGGTAAGAAGCCTTATGAAGATTTACAATCATTATTAGATGCTTCGGTCAACTTAGTAAATAATTTATATGATGAACAAGTAAATGAAATTTTGCCATTAAGGGAAAGAAAAATGATAAAAAAACTAAGGAAGTGATTTAAATGAACAACAATAAAGGGCAAAATACGACAAATATCAACTGGTATCCAGGGCATATGGCTAAAACAAAAAGAGAAATAAAGGAAAAAATGAATTTAATCGATATCGTTTATGAAGTAGTGGATGCTAGAATGCCAATATCTTCTAAAATTAAGGATATGGACGAAATAATAGGAAATAAAAAGAAAATATTAATCATGACGAAATATGATTTATGTGATAAGAAAGAAACGAATCGATTTATTCAATATTACGAAGAAAATGGTTACTGTGTAATTGCTACTGATTTAATAAGAGAAAATAATACCAAAGAGATTATTTTAAAAAGTAGAGAATTATTAAAAGAAGAAATGGAAAAGAGAGTCCAAAAAGGATTAAAACAAAGAAATTTGAGAGTCTTAATTATTGGAGTTCCTAATGTTGGAAAGTCAACACTTATTAATCGATTAGTAGGAAAAAAATCTGCTGGAGTGGGGAATAAACCTGGATTTACGAGAAGTCTTTCTTGGATTCGTATTCATAAAGATATGGAACTTTTGGATTCACCAGGAATTCTTTGGCCTAAGTTGGAAAATCAAGAATCTGCTCATATTTTAGCGGCTCTATCTTCTATCAAAGAAGAAATACTAGATATTATGGATTTGTCATGTTTTATTTTAACAAAGATGATGGAGCTATATCCTAAAAATTTAGAGGAAAGATATGGCATTACAGAATTAGATGAAGCTTTTAGTGAGGCTTTTGATATCATTGCCAAAAAAAGAGGTGCTCTTTCTAAAGGTGGAAGAACGGATCATGAAAAAGTGGCGAATATTATTATTCGAGATTTAAAAAATGGCTATCTAGGAAATATTACTTTAGATCGATTAAATTAAAATAGGAAAGTGAGCAGTAAAAAATATGAATAAATGGGATATATTAAAGAAATTAAATGAACTATCAATAAGAAAAGAAGAATTTATCATAATGGGAGAGGCTAGTTTGGTTCTTCGTGATATATTAGAAAAAACAGATAAGATTGAGTTAGCCTGTTCTCCTTCGTATTATGATAGAGTTAATTTGGAGAAAAAATTAGATAAGTGCGAAAGTGGAATAAAATATTTTAATGTATTTGAATTAAGTACGAATTACTATGATTTAGAGAAAATAGAAAGAATAGAGGGATATCAAGTAATAGACTTATCAACTTTATTGGATATCAAACGATTAGAAAATCAAAAAAAAGATAAAGAAATAATAGAAAAGTTAGACTTCGTTTTATGTCTAAAAGATAATTACCGATATGAAAGAAAGTTAAGAAAAGAGGGAATCACTCTTATTGCAGGAGTCGATGAAGTAGGAAGAGGACCTTTAGTTGGTCCTGTTGTTGCTGCTTGTGTAATCTTACCAGAACATTACCAATTAGAAGGACTTACAGATTCTAAAAAGCTTAGTGAGAAAAAAAGAGAAGAGTTATATGATAAAATAAAACAACAAGCAATATCGATAGGAATTGGGATCATATCGGAAAGAGTAATAGATGAAGTGAATATTTATGAGGCTACAAAACTAGCTATGGAAGAAGCTATTCATAATTGTGATAGTAAGCCAGAGCATGTTTTAATTGATGCAATGCCATTAGCTATTGATATTCCAACCACCTCTATTATTAAGGGAGATTTAAAGAGTATTACAATTTCTGCTGCTTCTGTTATTGCAAAAGTAACAAGAGATAGGATGTTAGTAGAATTAGATAAGAAATATCCAATGTATGACTTTAAAAGTAATAAGGGATATCCTACAAAAAAGCACTTAGAATCCATTCATCAATATGGCATTATAGAAGAACATAGAAAAAGTTTTGGCCCAGTAGCGGAATATATAAAAGAGCATTCATGTTGAAAAAATCAGAAATTAATAATTTCCCACTAGGTGATAATATAACTTTAGAAAGAATATATCCAAAAAATCCAAGTTATCAAAATGTAATAAAAAATTGAGAGATTATTAGGGTAAGAAAAAATATGTTTGATATTAAATATGAAATTAAGAGAATAAAGAAAAATAAAAATATAGGATACTCCTAATTTATCATAAATGAGAATATCTAAATAAAATAACTATATATATCAAACCAAAATATTTTTTTATGATTAGTGTAAAGCTGTTTTTTTCAT
>CANRVM010000086.1 GCA_947643295.1 uncultured Mycoplasmatota bacterium | reverse complement strand
ATCTATAATTGTAATCATCTCCACTAATTTCTAAAAAAATCACTAATATCTCTATCAAATAGTACTACAACTTTTAAAAATAACTTAATTGAAATGGGTTTGGTTTTGTCAAAACTTTCTAATCTTTTATAATATTCGTAACTAATACCAAGTAGTTCTGCTATCGATTGTGAAGAATAAGGATTTTTTAAATTATTTTCCTTATAAAAATACTTAGGATCTTCGTATAAAGATTTTCTAATTTGTTTCATATTTTTACATATAGTTGCTTGGTAATTTGATAGATTGAAACTTTTCATTTTTTGTTGTAATTCTTGGAAGGTAGGAGTTTCTAACATCTTATCACCTCTTGAATAGATTTTCTCATAAATAAAGTTGTAAAAAAGTAATCCAATTTTACAAAAAAAGTAATTTATTTTTACACGATATATGATAAAATAAAAATGACCCTACTCTAGAGTCATTTCCTGCTATCTATTCTAGATTTAAGGTTAAAATCACGATTCTTAAATAACTCCTCTGGTTCTATATCAAATACTAGACAAAGTCTTTCAATATAGTCAGTAGAAGCGTTTCTTCTAGCATTTTCAACTTGCAATAAATAGCCTTTATCAGATTTTAATTTATGTGCTAGAGTATCTTGCGACCATTGATATTTAGGAAGTTGGCGAAAATATACAATGTTTTTTCCTAATAGAATGCTAGTTCTATTGGTTTCCATTTTTTTGCTAATTTTAACCACCTCACAATTTATACTATTATTATGATAATGAGATTTAAAATTTATGTAAATTAGACTATAGGACAACAACATTTAGCGTAGGGATTTTAGATATAATGAAAGGAGGAAGTATGAAAGCATACGAAGTAGAAACCGCGTTAGCATCTTTATTAGATAAGGAAGCAAAAAGAATTATGGATATTTTGCTAGATATGTATCAGAAAAAAACAAAAGTCAATGAACGCTTTGATGTGATAGTTGATAATCTTATAAAAAAAGAATTTAAAACTTATCATACTTCTATATTATATAAAGTAATCTCTCTTATTCCTTTAGACTTAATGGTATCTCCTACTAATAAATGGATATTTGTAACAGAAAAAGAATATTACTCAATAATAGAAGAGGAAAAATTCAATATAATAGAAGAGAAACTAGAGAAAAATAAAGATTTGATTCAAGATGTTACAAATAAAATTATTGCAAACTATAAAAAAAATAATCTTAGTTCAAAGAATATATTAGAAGTTATCTATGATTATATTCCTAAAAAAGAATTAGAAAATATAGATTACAAAGTGATGTCTTATATGATTGAAAGTATAATATTAAATATTGATAAAAATTACCAAGTAATAAGTATTACTCCTCTTATAATAAATGGATTATAGAACGCTTTTCTTATTTCTCATGATATTTTTATCCTTTTTTTCATTTTATCTTGTTTGTTCTCTCTATTTATTATATAATGAATTTGGATGTTCATATTGGCAAGTGCATAATGATACTTGACTACTTCTATTGCCTTTATATCATTGGTAGAAAAATAAGGATATATATAGTAGGAGAGTAGTATGATTATAACCCCATTAACAAAAAAAGCATTAGAAATAGCACAAGAAGCTCATAAAGGACAAGTAGATAAAGGAGGAGAACCTTATATTTACCATCCGATATATGTAGCTGAAAGAATGGTAGACGAGGTAAGAACCATTGTTGCCTTATTGCATGATGTAGTGGAGGATACCAAGTGGACATTAGCGGATTTAACATTCTTTGGAGAGGATGTTATAGAAGCACTAAGATTATTGACACACGATAATGATGTTCCTTATCAAGAATATATTGAAAAATTATCTAAAAATCCTATTTCTAGAGATGTGAAGATGAAAGATTTAGCACATAACTCTGATTTAACTAGATTAAAAGTAATTACCTTAAAAGACTTTAAAAGAGCAGAAAAATATAAAAAAAGTATGAACTATTTACAAAGTGTAAAAGATAAGGAAAAACCAAATTCTTATAACAAAAAATTAAAATCTGCTATATAATAAATAGAAATCAATAATTAGAGATAATAATAAGAAATTTAATATTAGAGAGATTATGGTTGGTGAAAATAATTATTAAATCTTATTTATCTACTCTATAGATGGATAATTTCCCGGTAAAACCGTTATATAATTAAGAAAAAGAAAGGATGGTACCGTGCATAAGCACTCCTTTAGTACGATTCTTTTTTTGTTATTAAAAAACATCAAGTCACAAAATAGGAATTAATAGGTATCAAAATTTTATGTTTGTTAATATCTTATCGATAGGAGGTGAGAGGATGGTAGATTGTCATTATGATTTATTAACTATCTTATATTGTTGTTATTTAAAGAACGATTTTTCTTATATCAAAAAAATTCAAGAAGATTTAAAAGAAGTAGATGGACTTATTGCTAATCTTTATTTTATGAGTAAGAAGGAAATGGAAGAAGAATTACATATTACAGAAATTAATGTAGTAGAAATGTTTCAGATAAGTACCAAATTATTTCAAAAGTATTTTAAAGATAAGAAAGTAATCTACAGTATAGAAGGTTGTGATTATATTAAAGATGAGAAGGAACTAGAAAAACTATATCATCTTGGTTTAAGAAATATTTTATTAGTTTGGAATAATGAGAATCAATATGGCTCGGGTAATAAGAATACATTCTATGATACTACTTCCCTACTAAAAGAGTTAAAGAAAGAAGGAAAAAATTTTACTGTCATTGCAAGTCACTCCAATAGTTATTCCTTATGTCCTCATCCCAGAAATTTAGAAGATAATCAAATGTTAGAATTAAAAGAATTAGATGGAAAAATAGGTATTGTCTCGTATGGACCGTTTATTGAAAAAAATAGTAAAAATTTAGAAGAATATTACTTAAAACAGATAAAGTATATAGAAAGGATAGTTGGAATAGATTCTGTTATGGTATCGACAGATAATATGGAGTTTGCTACGGATTTATTTGGAATAGAAGAAGGTACTTCTCTCTTTTCTCATAAAACGATAAAAAAGACTCTATACGAAATATTAAAAAAAGATTATAATGAAGAAAAAGTGGAAAAAATAATAAAGCGAAATGCTTTAGAATTATTAGAGGAGATGGAAATATGTTAGATATAAAATTTGTAAGAGAAAATAAAGAAATAGTGAAAGAAAATATTAAGAAAAAATTTCAGGATAAAAAACTTCCATTAGTAGATGAGGTAATCGATATTGATGAGAAAAAAAGAGCTCTTCAACTAGAAGGAGATAACCTTCGTAAAAATAGAAATACCATTAGTAATGAAATCGGTCTATTTATGCGAGATAAAAAAATAGAAGAAGCCAATAGGAAAAAAGAAGAATTAAAAGAAATTAATGAAAAATTAGAGAAGATTGAAAAAGAAGAAGCAGAGTTATCTGAAGCACTAAAAGAAAAAATGATGGTGATTCCAAACATTATTGATGAATCCGTTCCTATTGGAAAAGATGATAGTGAAAACGTAGAAATTGAAAAATTTGGAGAACCTTTCATACCAGATTATGAAATACCATATCATGCCGATATCTGTGAAGTATTAGGTGGCCTTGATAAGGATAGTGCAGGAAGAACAAGTGGGAATGGTTTCTATTATCTAGTAGGAGATATCGCAAGACTTCATGAAGCAATGATTGCTTATGCAAGAGACTTTATGATTGATAAAGGATTTA
>CANRVM010000085.1 GCA_947643295.1 uncultured Mycoplasmatota bacterium | reverse complement strand
TCAAGATATTATGACTAATACAAAAAAAGAGTATCAAAAGTACTCTTTCCAAAAATATTAAAATTTTTTTCTACACAATTCAAATAAATAATTATCTCTAATGATTTCGTATTTTCTTACTATCATTCCTCTTTCCATACACCATTATTTTCCTATATCATGTAGGTAAATGTACAAATCAAATTATGTATATTCACTTTCTTATAACTTGTTTCCACAAAATTTAATCATCATTCATTCTTACTTATCAAAAAGCTTTCTTTATTATAAATCAATCTTATATTTTTCTAGTAACTCCTTTATTTCTTTTTTCTTCATCTTAATCGTAAAATGTTCTGAATCATATTCCTCTTCTTTTTTAACAGAAGATAAAAAATCATGATAAGAGGTAAATCCTTTTACTTCTTTATCGACTACAAATCCGATATTCCACTCACTAACCTCTATTTTTTTATCGGTTACTAATAATTTTGGTTGATAAGGAAAAATAGAAGGGATATCTTCCGTTAATATATAGACTCCAAAATAAGTACCATCTTTTCTTTGATAAATTTGAGGAGCCGCATAATAAAGGTCTTTTCTTTGAAGATGGTCTAGTAGCTCGCCCAATTTACTGACATTACCATCAATTATTTCGATTTCTTTTTTTCCTATTGCAATGGGATTTAAGGCACCAAATAAATACATATTTTCATATTCACCCTTATCCATATTTTCTTCCATTAACTTTAATGCAGATTCACTCGTTTTCATATCCATATCGATAAAAGAAGGTATCTGATCAAAAGTACATTTTTCCTCTTCTCGAATAAATATCTTTGTCTTTAATTTTTCACAGAGAATTTTTACATATTCATAAAAGAAGCGAATATCTTTCTCACTGGTAGGAAGAGGCATATTTAGATGAATTTCACCTTTTTCCAAAGAAATTTCATAACCCCTAGCAATCTCTTTATCATTAAAAATTACAGTGTTTTCTAATACTTTCCCCTCTTCTAGGCGATAAGATTCATCCATGATACCATAACGCATTCCTTCTAAAATAACATCTTTTATTTCTAATTTCTTTTTTCGTAATCCTTTTTCTTTAATCGTTACATTGACTGACATCTTTCCACTACTCCTTCTATTCTTTGTATCTAAAAGATACTTATCAAATAGTTATCTTTATTATACTATAGAAAGTAAAAATCTCCTACCCTCTTATTATGATATTCTAATACTTTTATAAAAATAAAAAGACTTCTGTTTTACCTAGTCTTTTCTTGATTTAAGTTTTTTATCTTCTTTTTGTTTAACAAGCTATCGTTAAAATATTACCATTGTTATCGAAAATAGCGAACTCATCTTTTCCATAAAAAGTTTTATGAAGTTCTTTAGCAATTTTTACTTTGTCTTTTAATTCATTATATAATGCTTCTACATTATCAACCGTTATAAATAAAGTAAATGTTGGTATAATCTCTTCTGTTTTTAAACTTGGATATTCTTCTAGTAAATTATCTTGTTCTTGAATCATAATAGAAATCTTATCCTTACTTAGAATAGCAAAATTTAAAATTTCTCCCTCTTCTGGAACACTCAATACTTTTTTAAATCCTAACATTTCTTCATAAAACGCTATAGTCTCTTTTACATTTTTTACCATTATATTTACCACTACATCTTGATACATTCTTTCCACCTCCAAAATAATGATAAAGAAGAAATCATTTTTTGTATTGGATAAAATGGACATTTAATGATAATGATCTAATAATTTTAATGGAGATATTCCTGTATATCTTTTGATTTCTCTTATAAAATGAGATTGATCATAAAATCCACATAAATTAGCGATTTCAATTAAACTCCTTTTTTCTTCTAGAAGAAGCGTTAGGCATAGATGTAATCGTAATATATTTAAGAGTACTTTAGGAGATACTCCATAATAAGTTTTAAAAACACGATATAAATGTCTCTCGCTCCAATGAAACTCTTTAGCGATAGAAAGAACACTTTTTTCTTTTGGATTCTGATAAAGTTCTTCTACCATATGAATAAATTTTTTATCAGGATAACTTTTTATCTTCTTAAGCAAATATTTCTTCAAGATTTGTAATCTTTTTTCTATTTCTTCTACTTCTAATATTCCATCTATCATTTCTTCTTTTTCCACCTTATAAAAAGAAATCGGATGATCCATTACTTTATTCGCCTCTATTCCAAAAAGAAGATAAAAAGAACTAGGTTTTAAACGAACACCCATATAATCAATTTTCTTATTTAATTCAAAGGGAATGGTTTCCTTACTAAAACCTGCAAAAGAGATATCCTTTTCGGTAAAATTAATAACCAAATCAATACAAGCATCTGGTAAGATAAAATTATAAATGGTTTTATCTAAAATCTTTTTAGACTGCATTTTCCAAATACACATACAATAATCATTTAATTCTTCGATTCGAAATTCTTCATACATTATATTTTCTTGAAACTTTTTATCTAGCAAATAAGGGATTTGTTTTGGATAATACATACTCTTCTCACCACCAAAATCAGTTCAACATTTCCTCTCATTATATTACAAAAAAGAGAAGATTGTATCATTCATTCAAGTCTTTTTTCTAGAAAAATTCTACAAACAGGAAATGCATTTACTTTTTATTTGACTTTATAATATCTTTTAGTAAAATGGCAGTTTTTTCAGCTCCTAACGTATCCACATTAATCGCAAGGTCATAGTTATCAAACTCACGCCAATTTCTACTCGTATAATATTGATAGTGTTTTTCTCTTTGTTTATCTACTTTAGAGAGAAGATTACGAGCATCTTTTTTTTCTACACCATAATATTTCGTTGCTCTTTTTATTTTATTTTCCATATCACTATACAAGAAAATTTTATAAACGTTTTTAGAATCTTTTAAAATATAATCAGCACATCTTCCTACAATGACTCCTGATTTTTTCGCAATACTACGAATTACTTTAGATTCTGCGACAAAAATCTCATCATCCGTATTATATTCTGAACTTAAGGTACTTTTCTTTTGTTCATTCTTTTCAATATATCCTTGTGTAAAACCAGATTCTTTAGCAGCTAAACTAATAATTTCTTTATCATAAAAGGGAATCTTTAACTCTTTTGCAAGTAACTTTCCAACATATCTCCCACCAGAGGCATATTCTCTATTAATGGTAATAACAAGTCCTTTTTTCCCTTGTATGGTAACATCATCTAACAAATCACTATCTTTTCCTAGGATTCCTAATTTTCGATACTCTGACATAAATAGGAAGAGAACTAAAATAAAACATAAGAAATCAGCAAGAGGCCCAGCATATAAAATTCCATTTAAACCAAAAGAATGAGCAAGTATCAAAGCAATTGGAATAAACAAGATAATTTGTCTAATAAAAGTACATGCTGCTGCCTTTTTCGCATTTCCTAGCGATTGAATCACAATACTTGTTGTCATTTCAAAAGAATTAATAAAATTAATCATTAAAAAGGTACGAAATAACTGAATAGAAAATTCAATATATAAAGGATTATCCCCGCTACCAAAAATAGAAACTAACTGTGCTGGAAATAATAGATAAATTAAATTAAAAACAATTCCTATAACGATATTAACAAAATAAATTTTCTTCAGTGCTTCCTTTACCCTTTCTTTATTCCCTGCTCCATAGTTAAATCCGATAATGGGTTGGGCACCAATGGCAATACCTAAAACAGAGGAAATAAGTAAACTATTGACTTTTGACATAATTCCATAAGCAGATAGAGGAATATCTTCCCCGTATTTTGTCAAAGATCCATACTCTGTTAACATATTATTCATAAAGACAAATAATACTAATACTGTAATTTGAGTAATAAAAGAAGAAATTCCATAAAGCATTACCTTCCCTATAGAACGATTTATTCTATAGTCTTTTAATGTCAAATTGAAGTTTTTAAATCTTTTTAAATATAATAAAGCAACAATAGCAGAAACATATTGACCAATGATTGTTGCTAAGGCTCCACCTTCTACTCCCCATTTTAATCCTAAAATAAAGATAGCATCTAAGATGACATTAATAATAGCACCTATCACTAAAAAGAACATCGAGTATTGTGGAGAACCATCTGATAGTATAATTGATGACAAAACCGTATACATAATTAAAGCAGGTGCGCCTATTACAATAATTCTACCATAACTTAAGGAATAATCATAAACATTC
>CANRVM010000084.1 GCA_947643295.1 uncultured Mycoplasmatota bacterium | reverse complement strand
ATTATTACAGATGTGTAGAGAAAAAAATTTATTTAATATGGGAAAAAAATAGTTCGGTAGCAATTAATGGGTTGCTACTTTTTTCTTTTTCTGCTAGAATGTATTTAGTGATTGATTCTAATATCAGTTTTCATTGGTAAAGTTGTAGATAGCTTCCCCAACGGCACCAGATTGATAGGAAACTCGAACTTTTCGAGTAACAATAGAAAGCGACTTGTCAAAAAGTCGTTTTTATGATATTATGAATATGTCAAGGAAACTTGCATAAAATAAAAAAGGAACATTCAATATGCTAGTGTTGAGTGTAGCCATGAAATGGTTTCCACCTAAATCTATGCTAGAGTTAGGTGGATTTCTTTTATATTAAAGCTATGAATAACAGTAATAGTAAAAGGAAGATAATAATTACTAGAGCAAAGATTAGTAAATCTTTCTTGTTCATTGTATCGCCTCCCTTCTTTATGAAGTTTGGCTCCACCCAACTTATTAAATGTTCCTATAATAATTATAGCAAACATTAGTTTTAATAACAATGATTTATACTAAATTTACAGGATAAAGTTTTAGAGCAAAATTTGATAATCTATGCTATACTTATATTAGTTAGTAATTATTACTCTCTATTATTGATTTAAGGAAAGTTATTCGACTTCTTCTTTACGGGCACTATAGGGAATTTAGTTGAATTGATTCGATTTTCAAAATATTTTTTTCCTAGATATATAATCAATTGGAATTAGGTTATGAAATTATTGCGAGGAAGTAATTTAATGGAAAAACTAGTTATTGGTATTGTTGGAAAACCATCTATAGAAAAAGATATGTGGCATTATATGGAAATTGTGGATGATATTCGATATGTATTAACAAAAAATGGAGCTTTGGCTGTTGGACTTCTTCCTTCAGAAAAAAAAACTAGAATTTAAAACGGATGAAGAATTAGATTATTATACTTTAACAGAGGAAGAAATAATGGATTTAAAAATAATCATAAGTCGATTAGATGGAGTTATTTTACAAGGTGGATTAGTTAGTAATCAATATGAAGAAGAAATTGCTAAAATTTGTATTGAAAAAGATATTCCATTAATAGGGATTTGTTCTGGCTTTAATAATTTAATTAGGGCACTTGGAGGAAATGTGCATATAGACTCTAATATCTTTCATAATCAGTTTGGTGCCAAAGTTGCTCATGAAGTTGAAATCTTAGAAGACTCTAAGATGTTTAATATTTTAAAAAGTACGAAAGTGAAAGTGAATAGTATTCATACTTGTGTGGCAAAAGAAGAAGAAATAAAGGAATATAAAGTTGTTGCAAATTGCTCCTTTGATAGTACGGTAGAAGCGATAGAACTAGAAAATAAAAGATTTGTAATGGGGATTAAATGGCATCCAGAATTAATGGAATCTATGAGTCCTATCTTTCAAGAATTTATCAAGGAGTGTAGTAAGAAATATGATTTATAAAGGGTATAAAATTAGAGTTCGATGTATAGATTGGGAACAAGTAGATACACTTGATTCGTACTGGAATTTATTTACTTCCTATGTTCCATCAGAAAAAATAATTGGGTTAGGTATGAATTGGACAGCAGATTATTTGTATTTTGATTATGCGTTAGGTGTAATAGATGATGAAGATACTTTAAGAAAATTGAAGTCGATTGATTTTTCGAATACTGATTTTAAAATAGATTATATTGAAATTGATTTGCCTAACTTGGATGAATGGGAAGTATTTAAAGGAAAAGAGAAAGATTTGCAACAGATTTATGAGAAAGAAATTGATTGTTATCAAAGAGCTTATGATTATGAACTAGAATATATAGATGGGAAAGGTTCTATTGAAATAAAAATCCATTATTTAGATGTTTAAAATAAATATTTTATCTTTTAATAAGGAGAATTTTTAGAACTGATAAGCATAAAAATAGAGAATATATACATATAAAATATTCGTAATAGGAGAAGAAGAGATTACAATAGAAAAGAGTGATGTAGAAGATAGCTTTTATTACTTTGAACATAAAGAAATAGATGGAGTCATCATAAAAAAGGAAAATAATATTGGTTTTGAGATTAAAGCAACTGTTTCGTATATCAATAGAGAAGGAAAGAATTGGGGATTTGCAAAAATTAGAATTAACGATGATTACAAAGCGTTTCATATAGGTGGACGAAGAACCAGGAGTTGGGAGATGCCAGACTTTGATGATGATGATTTCATAAAAAATCCAGATTCAGAACTATTCCTAGTTTTAGACTCTATGAAAAATAGCTTACATAATATCTATCAGGAGTTAAGTAACAAGAATAAAAATAGTAATGACAGGTATACTTCTAATTGGGTAAAACGATTACAAAAATATAATAACTAATTATATGGGAAGAAGAAATTCTTCTTTTTGAATGGTTTTAGAAATAAGAATGAAATTTATGTTGTTAATTTGATACTTTAAAATGAATGATGATTCTGTTATAATATAGAGCAAGTGAGGAGTGATTAGATGAAAAAAAAGATAAAAGAATCTGAAGAGTGGGTTAAAAAATTAAGACTTGCTAAATATAAAAGCTTATCTTTAAAGAAAGATGTAGAGAGCCAAAAACTTATGAAAGAAATAGAAGAACTTCTTTTAGAGAGTGGATTTACGAAAGAACGATTACAATTAGAGGTAGAGAATTATGCGATAAATGAATTTCCATATCAAGAAGAAGTGATAAAAAATAAAGTACAAGAGATTATGTATGATATCACCAAAACATTAGAAGAAGAAAATCCAGAAGCTGGTTATATTAGTACAATTTATCATCCTGAATATTATTACCGAATACAAGAAGTATTAATGATGGATTCAGATTTTGCTGCAGAGGTACTAGAAGAAGCAGAAAGACGTGAGAATATTGAACATACTTCTTCCCATAGCGAAGATTTTCAAGGAAATAATATTGGTGGTTATACGTATTTTTTTAGTAAAAAATTAAAATAAATATAACATGCTCTTTCTAATATTACGAATAATGAGATTGCGGATTTGATAAAATAATTGTATAATCATTATGGTAATCATAGGAGGAGAAGTATGGGAAAAAAGAAAAAAGAGTTAGAAGAAACTCAAGATATGAGTATGACCTTCATTGCAGAAGTAGGGCAAAAATCAGCAGTCGCAGAAGATAAACTTGATGATATTTCGGGGACAATAGATATCAAAAAAGAACCTCCAACAAAAGAGGAACTAAATGACTTTGAAGCGAATTTTAATAATCACAATCATCATAACAACAAAGGAATTATGGTAGTAGTAATACTAATGTTACTATGTTTTGCAGTTGGATTTGGTAGTTCCAAACTTTTTCTCCATGAGAAAACAGAAAAAAAACAAGTAGAAAATAAAAAAGAGAATAAAATAGAAAAGGATTCTACTGATGAAGAAATATCTCCTGAAAGTCTTTTTGTGAAAGATTTAGTTGCTAGATATAACTATCCATATTTAGCTGATTATGTATATGAGGTTTTATATAGCAAAGAAAAGATTTTAGTAGAAGATATGGAAGAAAATTATTTACAAATGTTAACCGCAATGCAAGCAACAAAAAATCTTTTTGTGATTCATTTTACGAGTGAAGAATTTCAAGATGCTCTAACACTTTTATTTGGCAATCGAGTGGTATTAGATAATAAAGATATTTCTTTTGATAAATGTAATAAAATTATTTTTGATGAAAAATCGAACACTTACCATTTAGAGTTAAAAGAGGATTGTGAAATCTCTAATTCTTTTAAGATAAAGAATAAAGTAATTGGTGTTCAAAAGAAAAAGGATACCTTAGAAATAGATATTGCAATTGCTGTTATTGATGAAAATGCAGATAAAGTTTATAAAAGGTATGATTTAGAGAATAAAAAAGGAGAAGAAGAACTAGAAGATAAGAAAGCATCCGATTTTGATATTTTTAGTGATGATGAAGATTTAGATCAATATAAATATATATTTCATTATGATA
Source organism: uncultured Mycoplasmatota bacterium (assembly GCA_947643295.1). The sequence continues at coordinate 404 of CANRVM010000084.1, read as the reverse complement.
AAAGTAATCATAATTACTATCTAAAACAAATAGAACAAATGGAGTAGAGAATTTTCTACTTTTTCTTTCTTTTCTAAATTTCTTGTATTATAATAGTAATAAGTAAGGAGAGATAAAAAATGGATGAGATGATAAATAATTTAGAACAAAAAATGAAGAAATCAATTGAAAGTTACGAAAATAGGTTAAAAACAGTAAGAGCAGGAAGAGCGAATCCTTCTAGTCTAGATGGTGTAGTAGTATCTTATTATGGAACACCGACTCCCTTAAAACAGTTAGCAACTATTTCAGTACCTGAGGCTACTCAATTATTAATTAACCCATTTGACAAAGGATGCTTAAGAGATATTGAAAAAGCTATCTTTGATTCTGATTTAGGATATACTCCAAATAATGATGGAGAA
>CANRVM010000083.1 GCA_947643295.1 uncultured Mycoplasmatota bacterium | reverse complement strand
TATAGCATATGATAGAATTATATTAATGAGTGTAAATAGCTATGAAATGAAAAATCAGTTGATTAATATAGGAGCAGATAAAGATAAGATATATTATTATGAAGAGCATTTAAGTGATTTAGAAAGAGGTATATTACGAATATTTTGTAATTTCATTTTATAACTACCTATATCTTGACTTTTACTAGAAGTATCCTCTTGCCTCTTTTCATTTACATCCTGTTTTTTTATATTAGAATCTATCACTACTTTAGGTATTTCTTTTATTACAATTTGTTCTTCTAATACTTGGTTTTCTTCTTTTTCCTGAACATCTATTTCTATCTTTTTTTCTCGTTCTTGCTTTTCTTCTTTTTTAGAGTCTACTTGTTGTTTCTCATCCTCTATTTCAATACTTTCTTTCTTCTCTTCTATATTTTCTTCGGAAGAATTCTTAATATTTTCATATGAATTTTCTTCTTTTGATTCCACTTTTACTGTTATTACTTTGCTTTCTTGTTTGTTATCTTTTTCTTGCTTTATATCTAACCTAAAATTTATCTTTTTCTCATCTATTTTTATTTGTTCATTTACTGCATCACAAAGAGAAGTAAACTCTTGATACTCTTCTTCCTGTATAGATGATTTTATTATCTCCTTTTGAAGAAAAGAAACTTGTTCTTTATATTTCTCTAACTCATTATAAAGTTCTTTTAATTCTTGATAGGAATTTTCTTTTTTTAGCCTAAAAGTAATATCCTCTACATATTGTTGAATAAGATATACCTTTCTGATATCCTTTTTTATAGAAGGATAACCATTATCTTGAACTTCTTTTTTATGGTTATATATCTCCCTTTTACTCTCATTTTCTTTTCTATCCTTTTCATCCCTTATAGAACTTTTGGAATACTTTCTCTCTCTTTTATTCTCTTCTAATTTATTTGAAACATTAATTGTATCACTCTTCCTATCAAATAATAAGTGAAAGAAAAAAGAAAGAAGAATTAAAAAAAACTTTTTTATTTTAAATAAGATTTTTCTCATAAAATCACCAACATCAATATTATACATTATACCATTTCTATTCCAAAGAAAAAACTATTAAATATAATAGTTTACATACCTTATTATGGCGCCCCAACTAGGACTTGAACCTAGGACCCCTTGATTAACAGTCAAGTGCTCTAACCAACTGAGCTATTGAGGCAGGTAAAAGTTGTTTAAACAACTTTATTAAGATAGTGCTTCACTAATTTTAGAAGCATCTTCTATATACTCTTCAATTTTCCCATCTTTAAATCTTATTAATGTTACATCTTTAATCTTCAATTCAGATGCATTGCTCGCTTCCCTATTTGATTCACTTGATATAACAGAAAGATTCATCTTATTATCTAAATCTACATAATAAATAGGTAAGTGAGATTCCTTTGCTTGATAATCACTAAGCATATTCATATATTGATTATCAGAATCTGCATGATAAAATAATACAAAATACTCACTATCTTTCTTTTGAAAAGATGTTCCTGCTAAAATCTCATCATACTGTATTGATGTTTTTACATCTTCCTTTGTATACTCATAAGGAGAATTTTTTAAGATTAAGACTGTAATCCCATACATAACTGCAAATAGGATGGCTACTACCAAAATACACTTTATTGCCTTTGACATCTCATTAGAAAGATAGGTATTTCCTATTTCGATATTAGATTGTGTACTTTTTTTTATTTTATTCTTATGATTTGATGTTTTTTTACTTTTTGCCATTTATATCACCAATTAAATTATAACATACCTAATGATAAAAATAAATATTTAATTATTTCATTGTAGGTAATACATTAATTGACTGAGCTATCTCTAATAGTTCATCCTGACTCATAACATCACTCACCAAATAATACTCAATACCTCCAGTTGTCCATGTTAGAGAATTATCTGTAAGAGAACCAAACGTATCCATTAACATAAAGGGTTCACCATAAGTAGGAACAATGGTCATCTCTTCTTCTATATTAGCAGTTTCTTCCACTAGAAGGAATGGTTTATCTCCATCAAATGTCATTATAATACGATCACCATTATCTTTTTCAACCTTTTCTTCTTGAACTAATTTGGTATTTGTTGGCAATACTAAGGGATAGATAGTATCTTCTAGACTTGCAGTCTGTTTTGTACTTTCCTCTACTTTTGTTGTTTTCAATGCCTCAGATACACTAAAATGATTCTTTTTAAATGTTGGAGAATAGTCAATATTACTTACTTTCATTGTCATTAATGGAATATTATTTTCATCATAAACTTCTACTTGTTTTAATTTTAATTTCTTATTAAATTTTATCTTTTGTTTAATTAATTTTTTATTATTTGGATAGTTAACATCTGTTACAAAAGAATAATAATCTTTTCCTTCCTTAAAAGTCTTTTCTTTATCATTATTAATATCATCAATAATAGAATTTAATAAATAAATCTGTGAATTACTATATGGCCAATCACTTTGAAATTTAAAGCTTTTATTTAAAGATGGCGTAACGACGAACACCACCAAAGGTTTAATTTTTTAATATAATTTAATAACCACTTTCCAATGGTTTGAACTTATAATATATGTCGATATTTTTCTCTTCATCTATCTCTATCTTATCTATAATACTTGATAGTAACTGAACACTAGGTTTCTTCATAGATAAGTATTCTTTAATTACTTTATCATACTTCTTGTCATTATCTATTATATTATTCTTTATATTATATATCTTAGTATTTATTTCTTTTATCTCGTCTTTCTTTGCGAGTGTTTCCTCTGTTATTCTATTAGTCATACGCTTATACATTTCTAAATCGATGATACCCTCTAATTTATCATTATATAAGTCTTCTTTCTTCTTACTACTGAATTCCACTTCAACTTCTAATTTTTTTAACTTCATTTCTAAATCAAGTAATACTTTCTTAGTTTTATCACTGCTTGCAAGAACATTCTTTAAATCATTGGTTTTTAAATATTTCTTACACATTTTCTTTACTTCACCAAGGATTAACTCTTCTAATTCAAAATATTTTAAATTATGAGGTGTACATACACCATACCTCTTGTGCTTCGCCCAGTAATTACAATTACCATAACACCTCGTAACTTCTCCTTTGGTCTTTGTAGTTACTGTCTGTAATCTAAAACCTATCGTATGCCCACACTCTTTACAATAAACAAAACCTTTTAATAATATATCTTGTGAATTCTTCCCTTGATTTTTATTTCGACTATAAATATCTTGGGCTAAATTAAAAGTTTCTCTATCAATAATAGCAGGACATTTTCCCTCACAGATTATCCAATCCTCTTTTTTGGGACGTATTCTTCTTTTTGATTTATAACTTGGCTTCTTAGACCTACCTTGTGTTAAATCTCCAACATAGGTAGGGAGCTGTAGCATATCACTAATAGTTCTTAAATCCCATATCCCATATGCAGTTGATTTCCTACCTACATTAAGATTTTTATATTCACTAGGTATAGGAACCTTTTCATCAGTTAATATTCTAGAAATCTCCGATATTCCTTTACCACTTACAAATAAATCAAATATTCTTCTAACAACCTCTGCTGCTTTCTCATCGATTAATAACTTATATTTATTTTCTGGATCCTTGATATATCCATATGGTGCTGTTTTACCTAGAAAATTTCCTTGACTTCTTCTATTATATACACTTGCTTTCATTTTCTTTGAAGTATCTCTTACGTGCTTTTCATTAAAGAAACACTGTATCGGTATCATTTCATTAGAAGTATTATATTCATCGAAAGTATCTACATTATCAAGTATAGCAACATAGCGTATATTATTTTCATAAAAATAATCTAAATATCTTAGTTGTTGTCCTTCATTTCTTCCAAACCTAGATAAATCTTTCGTGATAACCATATTAATACGCTTATTCTCAATATCAGAGATTAATCGATTCCAACCCTCACGGTCAAAATTAGTACCTGTAAATCCATCATCTATATACTCATCAACCAACAATAAATTATTATCTCTTATATATTTACATATGATATCCCTTTGATTGGATATACTACCACTTTCATCTTTATTTACTTTTTCTTTATTTTTTTCCTTGATAGCGTCCTCACGAGATAACCTTAAATAAATACCTACTCTGTATATTTCACTACCCATTTACCAATTACCTCCTTTAAAGTGGTAGTAAAACCATTTCAATACACTTAATATTATAATATATTTACCCCTGTTTTATCACGGTGTCATTATAATAAAATATTAAAAATTGTTCTATAATTTCTTGAAAGGTTTTACCGCTTTCATCAAAATGATTTTCAATTTTCATTTCTTTTCACCTATCTAAATCTATGCCGAACTAAACCCTAACTTGATTACTACTTTTGTCGTAATTAGGAACCCCTTTTTCTCTACTTATTTAAACAGATTTTTTTATATTCTTAATAACAACCTGTGCAAAGTCTTCATCTTCTAAAACCTCTGTACACTCTTTCCACTTCTTTTTTAGAACTCCTAATGGAATACGATATCTCGCTACAAATCCACTAGAATATACGAAGCCAATTTCAAAAATATTAAAATCAGGCTCCCTCAACATATCAAGGAACTTATTATCCAATTTATTAAATTGTAGCGATATACTATCACAACAATAAATCTTCATACTCTCTTCCTTTTCTTCATCTTCTGGCGCTCTATAAGTTCTAGCGTTCTTAATGCTAAAATTATTTAAAGCTTCCCCTGCAAGCACCGCTCTAGGCTTACCACCTAAAGTTTCTTTATTCCAAACTAACACCTCTTTATATCTT
>CANRVM010000082.1 GCA_947643295.1 uncultured Mycoplasmatota bacterium | reverse complement strand
CTGCTCTTCCTAAAACAGTAAAAAAGATTGCTGTTTTAGACCGTACAAAAGAAGCTGGTAGTTTTGGAGAACCATTATACTTAGATGTTTGTAGAGTATTAAAAGAAAAAGATGCCAAGGTTCAAATTTATGGAGGAAGATATGGTTTATCTTCTAAAAATACCACTCCTGCTATGGTAAAAGGTATCTTTGATTTCTTAGATAGCAGAGAAGTTCATTCTAATTTTACCATTGGCATTGAAGATGATATTACTAAACTCTCTATTTCTTATGATGAAAATTTTAAAATACCAAATACTTCTACCGAATTTTTAGTGTATGGGTATGGTTCAGATGGTATGGTATCTGCATCTAAAGATTTAATGAAAATTACAGGTAATTCTACTAGGGCCTATGTGCAAGGATATTTTCAATATGATTCTAAAAAATCAGGTGGTGTTACGGTAAGCCATTTACGATTTGATAAAAAGCCAATTAAATCCACCTATTATGTGGATAAAGCATCTTTAATTGTTTGTACAAAAGACAGATACCTAACAAGACTAAATATGCTTGATCGAATTAAACCAAATGGAATCTTTTTACTAAACACTAGTATGAATAGTGACGAAGTATTAAAGTTTATTTCTAATAAAGATAAAAAAATTATGAAAGAAAGACAAGTAAAGTTTTATATTGTAGATGCTAGTAAAATAGCAAGAGAAGAAAAAATTTCTGGTAAAATTAGTGCTATGATGGAACTTTTAATTTTTAAACTAGGTAAAATAATTGATTTTAATTATGCAAAAGAAGAAATTAAAAATAATATTATGAAGAGATTTAGCAATAAGGGTGGAAATCTAGTAGAAAAAAATTTAAATGCCATTGAAAAAATTGTAGATGCGGTTGTTCCAGTAAAAATTCCAGATGCAGATTTTATTATGGAAATAGAGGGAAAGAAAACTACCTTTGAAATTATTAATTCGATGGAGGGTGATCATCTTAAAGTTTCTAGTTTTGTTAAAAATCCAGATGGTACTTTTCCTCCAGCAACGACAAGATTAGAAAAAAGAAATATTAGTGATACTCTTCCATGTTATCTTAGTGAGAATTGTATTTCTTGTAATTTATGTTCTTTTGTTTGTCCTCACGCAGTGATTAGACCATTTTTACTAGATGAGAATGAAGTAATCGATGCACCAGATTCCGTTCAAAAACAATTATTAGATGCAAATATCAAAGAAAAAAACTACAAGTATACGATAGGAATCAGTCCGAAGGATTGTACTGGTTGTTCTCTTTGTTATGATGTTTGTCCTGGAAAAAAAGGACAAAAAGCAATTACAATGTTAAATAAAACAGATGAGATGTTAAAAGAGGAAGAGGAGAAGCATAACTATCTATTCCATGAAGTAAAAGAAAAAGAAGATGCTTTTCCTATTCATACAGTAAAAGGAAGTCAATTTGTGTCACCTGCTTTTGAATATAGCGGTGCTTGTGCAGGTTGTGGAGAAACAGCTTACTTGAAACTTTTAACACAATTATTTAAAGACCGACTAATGATTGCAAATGCAACAGGGTGTTCTTCTATTTATGGGGCAAGTGCTCCTAATACTCCTTATTCTGTTCCTTGGGCCAATTCTTTATTCGAGGATAATGCGGAATTTGGTTATGGAATGAAGATTGCCGATATTGTAATGAAAAACCGAATAGTAAAATTAATTAAAGACCATATGGGTTCTATTAAGAAGAGTGAACAAAAAATATATAAAGCTTATTGTGAAGATATTACAGTAAATACAGCTAAGGAATTATTAAAGATTATTGATGAGACGAAAATAGAGGAGTTGTTATCATTAAAAGACTATATTATGCCACGTTCAGTTTGGCTGGTTGGTGGAGATGGATGGGCTTATGATATCGGCTATAATGGAATTGATCATGTCTTAGCAAGTAAAGAAAATGTCAATATTTTAGTATTAGATACAGAAGTGTATTCAAATACTGGTGGACAATCATCAAAATCCACTAGAGTAGGAGCAGTGGCGAAGTTTGCCTCTAGTGGAAAACAAACAGCAAAAAAAGATTTATTAAAAATAGCCTTAACGTATCCACATGTCTATGTAGCCTCTATTTCCTTAGGAGCGAATCCAAATCAAGCAATTAAGGTATTATTAGAGGCAGAACAATATGATGGCCCATCAATTATTGTTTGTTATGCACCATGTATTGCACAAGGCATTATTGAGGGAATGAAAAATAGTTTGCAGGAAGAGAAAGAAGCAACTGCATCTGGTTATTTCCCAATTTTTCATTATCATCCAGAAACAGGTGAATTCTCACTGGACTCGAAAGCTGACTTTTCAAAATATGCAGAGTTTATTGGTGGAGAAAATAGATATCGTTCCTTAAAAGTAATGAATAAAGATTATAAGAAAGTCTTAGAAGAAAATAAAAGTAATGCGAAAAAAAGATATGAATATTATGAGATGTTAGATAAAATGACAAAAAAAGAAGAAGACAAGTAAAATGTCTTCTTTTATTAAATGATAGAATAAATAAGAGACTGCACCCCCTGAGGGCAGTCTCTAAAAAAGAATAAAAAGGGGTTGGCTAGTGTGATACTAGCGACCAATTCGCCTAATACCGAATTGGTGATTTATATACTAACCGAAAGTAATTCATTTGTCAACAAAAAAACACAAATTTTTTATGTTTTTTTTGATTTAATAGAAATATAAATAGAATAGTGATACTATTATGGTATAATATGGAAAAGGAGAGAGGAAAATGGAAGTTATAGAGATAAAAGAACAAGAATTTGAAAGTAAAGTTTTAAATAGTAATAAGAAGGTATTAGTTGATTTTTATGCTAATTGGTGTGGACCTTGTCGTATGTTATCACCCGTTGTAGAAGAACTAGCAAGAGAGATGGAAGAAGTAGAATTTTATAAAATAAATGTGGATGATGCAGAAGAAGTCTCTAGAAAGTATGGGGTAATGTCTATTCCTACTTTAATTACTTTTCAGGATGGAAAAGTAGTGAATCAATCGGTAGGATTAAAAAGTAAAAATGAATTAAAGGAGTTCTTGAAAGATTAATGTACGATATCGTTATTATTGGTGCTGGTATTAGTGGACTTACTAGTGCTATTTATGGACTAAATGCAGGTAAGAAAGTATTAGTGATTGATCAAAATGGATATGGTGGTCAAATTATGAATTCGCAAGGAGTGGATAATTATCCAGGTTTTTCTAATATTAGTGGTTTTGAGTTAATGAAAAATATCTATGATCAGGCAACTAGATTAGGATTAGAAATAAGGTATGAAAAAGTAGAAAAAATTACAGAGGAAAAGCAAGTTATTTTGAAAGAGGAAACGTTACAAACAAAAGCAATTATTATCGCAACGGGACTAATTTCTAGAATGTTAGGTCTAGAGGAAGAAGATAAACTAGTTGGAAAGGGTATTTCTTATTGTGCTACTTGTGATGGTTTCTTTTATAAGGGTAAAACAGTAGCAGTTGTAGGTGGAGGAAATACGGCTTTGGAAGATGCTATCTATCTTTCAAATCTTTGTAAAAAAGTTTATTTAATTCATAGAAGAGAAGAGTTTAGAGCAGAAGAAAAGAAGCTACATCCACTGCATCAAAAAGACAATATTGAAATGATTACTAATGCAGTTGTAACGTCTATCCATGGTGATGATAAGTTAGAATCGATTACCATTAAAAATAAGGAACAAGAAAAAACGTTAGAGATAGATGGTTTATTCCTAGCAATTGGTAAAATCCCTGAAAATGAAATATTTAAAGATTTGCTTTTCTTAACAGAAGATGGTTTTATTAAGTCAGATGAATGTTGTCATACCAATATAGATGGTATCTTTGTAGCAGGAGATATTAGAGAGAAAAAGGTTAGACAATTAGTAACCGCCGCTTCTGATGGAGCAATTGCAGCGATAGAGGCAGTAAATTATATTAATGACAATTGTTAATTCTTATGATATAGTATGAATTAGGGAGGTATTAGAAATGTTACTTTATAATAAAAGAGAATCTGAAATAGATATTTATCATATGGAGGAAAAGGAAGAAGAGTTAAAAAAGTATCGAAAAAAGTTATTGAAAGAGCATGCCCCAATCTTTTATGAGTTAAGAACGAATAGTGAGGATCCTATGAAAAGATTGTTTAATAGGGATGAGGTCGATATTAGATTTATTTCCTATAACACTCCTTTACAGTGGTCCTTTCTTGAGGTAAATGATAAGAGTAAAACGAAAAAAAAGAAAGTAATGCCATCTGATTATGAACCACGTCGAATTCAAAAAAATATGATAAAAAAATATATTAATGGAGAATACAGTACTTTAAAACCAACTAGGGTATTTGAATTTATTTCTGAAGATGATTTAGATTGTACGATTTATCATTTTTTAAAACCAGATTGTGCTACTACTATAACTAAAAAACAAGAACTTTGGCAAATCGAAAATATGCTGGATTTACCCGAAAAATTATATTTATTGCAGTTATTACAATTAGGAAATTTTGAAAAGTTAATTTCTAAAGATATCGAAAAACAATTACAATTATTTGATATTGATTACTGGAAAAGTGTAAAAATAAGTGATGTTTCAGTTATGTTAGAAACAGGACTTGTTAATGGAACAGTTGCTGATGTGATGAAAAAAGTAGAAACAAGTTCTAAAATATTGCAAAAAGTAAGAAAATAGTAAAAAGTAAAAGAGATAAATACGAGTTTATCTTTTCTTTAGAAAAAATAAATTAAAAAGCTAGTATTATTATGATAGTTTTCCTATTATTTAAGTAGGAACATTTAATGATAGAGTGTCGCTCTCCAATCTT
>CANRVM010000081.1 GCA_947643295.1 uncultured Mycoplasmatota bacterium | reverse complement strand
AAGTTGGGATTTCTAGAGTGTTAGTAACTACTTATCATTTTAAGAAGGATTTACTGAAAACAACAGACTTTGAATATACCTATACACCTTTACCCAATAGTATAGATATTGCTACGAATAATTTATCTATTTACAATGAAAAGTATAAAAAATTAAAAAAAAGCATTGAAACTATAGATGGACTAGATTTTAGTATTACCTATAAGGACAATAAAATGAAAATAGATATTAAAATGGATTACCAAAAATTGGATATTTCCAAAGTTCCAAAAGATGATATTATCAATATTAATAATAAGCTTGATCAAACATTACGAGAAATAAAAGAAATAGAAGGTAGAGCAGGACATCTCTGTAATACCAATTAAAAAACTGCCCATTAGGCAGCTTTTTTTTCACTTTTTAATAACGGTTTCTTTTCTTGTGCAGATATTCTGAATTTATTCCCATTTTCATCTCTTACTACTTGTAAATTAACTTTTTGTTGTCTTTTTGTACTGTTACAAGCATGAGATCTCGCATTTGCTGAATTTGGTTTTTTACGTGAAATATTTGTTCTTGACATGTCATAACCTCCTTTATACCTGTTCCTTGCTCTATAACTTTACCATATTCATAGGGGAAAGTCAAACAAATTCTATATAATTTATATAAATTATGATAAAATGGAAGAAAGGAGGGATGCCATATTTATATACCATTATATAATAAAAGTAACTACTCTTTACTTTCTAGTATGTTGACTGTTGATGATATTGTAAAGTTTGCTAAAGAACATCACTTAAATTCTATTTCTCTAAATGATGATAACATGTATGCGACGATGGAATTTGTTACAAAATGCAATCAAAATCAGATAAAACCCATCCTTTCCCTTTCCGTTACCATAGAGGAAGCTACTATTGTTTTATTTGCTAAGAATAATAAAGGTTACCAATCTTTAATTAAATTAACGACAATCAATAGTAAAGAAAAACTAAAAAAAGAAGACTTAATAAAATATAAGGAAGGCTTATTCGCCATCTTGCCATATCGTAACTCTTATATTTATGAAGAGTTAAAAGACATCTATCAAGAAATATGGATAGGTTATCAAACTTTAGAAGAAGAAGAAAAAGCTTATCAGTTAACAAAAGATATCGTAATTTTTAAAGAAGCTTTATATTTAGAAAAGAAAGATATTCCGTATCTAAAAAGTTTGTATTTAATTCGAGATGGAAAAACAGTGATTGATAAGGTATACTATGAATTAGAAAATCATGAGTTAGAAACTTCTTTTCCAGCTAAAAGAAAAGAAGGGGTGGAAAACACTATAAAAATAGCAAATCTTTGTGATGTTACCTTTTCGTATGACCATTTACTTTTACCCATTTATAAAGATACGAAGAATTTAGATTCTAATACTTATCTAGTAGAACTTTCTATCAAGGGTTTAGGTAAAAGATTTAATCATAATGTTCCAAAAAACTACCAACAAAGACTGACGTATGAACTAGAAGTGATACAAAAGATGGGATTTTCCAACTATTTTTTAGTCGTTTATGACTTTATTAAATACGCAAAGAAAAATCATATTTTAGTAGGACCAGGAAGAGGAAGTGCTGCAGGAAGTCTTGTCTCTTTCTCTTTAGGAATTACGGATATTGATCCTATCAAATACGACTTACTGTTTGAAAGATTTTTAAATCCAGAAAGAAAACAAATGCCTGATATTGACACGGATTTCCCAGATGATAAAAGAGAAGAGGTTATTCGTTATGTGATATCCAAATACGGAGAAAAAAACGTAGCAGGAATCGTTACTTTTGGAACACTAGGAGTGAAGCAGGTTGTAAGAGATGTATCTAGAATTCTTAATATTCCTCTTTATAAGGTGAATAGCTTATCTCATTATATTCCCAATATGACGAAAGATACTCTAGAAGAGGTCTATCAAAAAAATCCAGGATTTAAAGCACAAATTGATTCAGATTCGGAATTGAAAAAAATGTATCAAATTGCAACAAAGTTAGAAGGTTATCCAAGACATACGTCCTCTCATGCTGCAGGAATTGTGATGAGTGAAGAAAAATTAGATGAGATTATCCCTTTGACTTATAGTGATGATTTCTATTTAAGTGCTTATCCACAAGAATACTTAGAACAATTAGGACTCTTAAAAATGGACTTTCTAGGACTAAAAAACTTAACCATCATTTCCCATATTTTAGAAGATATTAAGAAAAATTATCAGAAAGAAATCTCTTTTTCTGGGATACCTTTGAATGATGAGGAAGCTATTAAAATATTTACAGGGGCAAATACTTGTGGTATTTTTCAATTTGAAAGTAGTGGAATGAGAAATTTTTTGAAGAAGCTACAACCAAAGACATTTGAAGATATTTTCGCAGCAATCGCACTTTTTCGACCAGGACCTGCTGATAATATTGATTTATATATTAGAAGAAAAAATAAGTTAGAAGAGGTTACTTATTTAGACCCTTGTTTAGAAGATATTTTAAAAAATACTTATGGTATCATTATCTATCAGGAACAAATCATTCAAATTGCCAATCGTTATGCTGAGTATTCCTTGGGAGAAGCTGATATCTTGAGAAGGGCTATGAGTAAGAAAAAATTAGACCTTTTACAAAAAGAAGAAGAACGATTCTTAAAAAAAAGTTTAGAAAAGGGACATGACATAGAAACAGCCAAAAAAATATATGCTTTGATTTTAAAATTTGCAGGATTTGGATTCAATCGGTCTCATTCGGTTGCTTATTCGATTATTGCTTATAAAATGGCTTATTTAAAGGTGAGGTTTCGATATGAATTTTTCTCGAATCTCTTATCCAATGTGATTGGTTCAGAATATAAAACAAAGGAGTATATTTTAGAGGCAAAAAAAGAACGAATTCCAATTGATAAGCCAGATATCAATTTTAGTTCTTCGAAATATATCGTACACCAAAATACGATTCTTTATCCATTTTCCAATATTAAAAAGGTTGGTTCTGTTTCTTCTTGTTCTATATTAAAAGCAAGAGGGGAGAATCCATTTTCTGATATTTATGATTGTTTTAGTAGACTAGTAATTGGTGGTATTCAAAAGACCATTCTAGAAAGTCTAATCTATGCTGATTGCTTTCGAAATTTTTCCTATAACAAAAATACATTGATTAAGAATCTAGATAGTTTATATAATTATGCAGAATTAACGAAAGATTTAGATCCATCTCTTGTCATGAAACCAGAAATAGAAAGATACGAAGAGTTTTCAAATAGTGATTTGTTAGATCAAGAAAAACTTGTTTTTGGATTTTATTTAACACACCATCCAACCACTTATTATCAAAAAAGTGATGCCAAAATTGTTCCACTAAATGAAATAAAAAATTATTTTAATAAGGAAATTGATACGATTATACTGGTAGAAAAAGTAAAAGTTATTACAACAAAAAAGCAAGAAGAGATGTCTTTTATTACGGGTAGTGATGAGACAATGATGATTGATTTTACTCTTTTTCCTAGAATTTATCGTTTGTATCCAAATATTGTAAGAGGAGATATTTTGAAAATAAGAGGTAATGTGGAAAGAAGATTAGAAGATTATCAGATAATTGTAAGAAAAATAGAAAAATTAAATAGAGATGGGGACTAGAAATGAGAGAAAAAAAGTTATATACTATTAGTATAGTTTTATGTTTTGTCGATCAAATAGTAAAACTTATCATTATAAATTATTTAGATGTATACCAAAAAATATCCATCATACCCAATTTTTTTAGTATCTATTACTTACAGAATAGGGGTGCTGCTTTTTCTTCGTTTTCTGGTATGACTTATCTTTTTGTTACTATTGGTATCCTCTTTTTATTTGTATTAATTCGTTATATTAGAAAGATGGAAGTTATAAAAAGATTAGAGATGGTGGCACTTGGTCTTATTCTTGGAGGAATTGTAGGTAATTTAGTTGATCGAATTTTGTATCAATATGTAATCGATTATTTGGCCTTTGAAATAATGGGATATTCTTTTGCTGTTTTTAATATTGCAGATAGTGCAATTGTAGTTGGATGTTTTTTACTAATAATAGAATGTTTTAGGGGAGAAAAAATATGGAAGAATTTGAATATCAAAAAGAATTAAATTTATGTGTTGGAAGATTAAAAGAAGTATTAGCTGATATTCCTTTAGATCGATTGAATGAGGTGACTCTATCTTTGGTAGATAATCAGTTTGATGAGATAGTGAGCTATAATAGGGATGAGGATATCATTTATATAGAAAAAGAGATGTTTCAAAAAAGTCCTAATAAATCACAAAATCTAATGGCAGGATTTTTAAATGCAATTACAACAGATAAGACAACGAAAAAAAGTGGTATTGCTTTTAATGGAAAGATGGAAGCTTTTAACAGAGGAATTACTTATCAATTAGCCAATGCTTTAATTCCAGAAGAGGGGGAGAGTCTAAAAGATTTTGAGTGTAGTATTGTTGCTAATTTATTTACTTCAATTGTAGGAAGAGATACTATATATGATGCTTACTTTAAAAAGGATGGCGAAAGAGTATACAGTGAGTTATCTAAAAAACTTGGTGGAGATGATACATATTTAGACACGATGCTTTCTCTTTCAGATTTTAATATGACAACATTACAAGATAAAAGTCATCCTTCTCTTTTAGGTTATATTCAAGAAGGTGTTTCTAAAAAGTATATAGAAAACAATGAGTTATCTCTAGAACAAGTAAAGGAATTTCAAAGTAGTTTATTTACCGAAGCAGAACATGCTCCTGATGATGGAGTTACAAGACTACTAGGATGTGCTACTTGTGATTGTTATGTGGTGAAAAAAAGGCAAGAAATGGAACAAAAAAAGAGTCGGTCAGGAAGAACTTCTGAGCGTAGCAAAAAAGATTTGGATGCGATGTTTGCAAGTGAAATGAGAAAAAG
>CANRVM010000080.1 GCA_947643295.1 uncultured Mycoplasmatota bacterium | reverse complement strand
ACTTCCAATATAATTATTAACATTAACTACTAAAATAGCATCTGACATTTTAATCTTTTCTCGGTGCATCTTATCTAACATCATAGCCTCCTCTTCTGTATATGCATCTTTATTCATTTTTGATGGATAGACTACACTTAACATACAATTACCTTGTAATTCCATTTTCTCCGTTATCTTTATCATTTCATTCTTAAACTTTAAACTTCCACATACTGTTATTATTTTCATATTTCTTGCTCCTCTTTTAACGACTTCAATCTTTTTCCATTCAATAAAGGGTTTAAATCTCTTATTTTAATATTCTTTAATTCTATATATCTAATATCTTCTTTTTTTACTGTTCTAAATATTGTTAATAACTCTTTTATATCATCATAATGACAATTTTTTAAAATATGAAGAAACTTTTCTTCGTCTATTTTATATAAATCGTCATAAGTAATACAAGAATAATCAATCGCAAGCTTCGTAATTTTTGACAGAAGGTCCATCATATAATTATCTTCTTTCGAATGGCAATACCAATCAATTGTCTCACTTGTTTTTAAGACTAAATTGGCACTCTCCTTAGTAGGAAAACCAATTTCCTCTTTTCCTTCTTCATTTGTAAAAATGTGAGTATCTTTCATTATCTTTTTTACATCATGCAATGTTATTGTTTTTGTCCAAAGAAGACCTGTTAGTAAAACACCAGCTAATCGGTCTGCACAAACTCTAGGTCTATCATTATCGACAATGCTATATTTCTTAAAATTAATAATATCCTCTATTAAAATATGATCTTCTTCTAAACATTTCTGTAACGTTTTGTCCTCTCTTAAAATAATTTCTGTATATTCTTCTGTACTCTCCTGTTTTTCATAATCCTTATTCATATAATCAACTACATGTGAAAAACAAGGGGTTGCAATATCATGAAAAAGAGCTGCAATGGTTGCCTTTTTATCTTTTGTATATCGATAAGTTAAAAGTGCCACCGTAAGAGAATGATCATACCTTGAAACATATTCTAAAAAAGAGTAGATATCTTTGGATGCATAATCCATCCCACAAAAGTACCCTACCTTCTTAAGACGTAATAGACTTGGTACTTCTAAATACTTATCCATAAATTCTGGTCTATTTTTATAATCTAATATTTCTAAATATTTACCAAGTATTGATTGCAAATCATTACCTCCTATCCTATTATTACTTTTGTTACTTTCTATCCTAAGATTTCTTTTTTCTTCTTTTTAAACAGATACATAAGACTATAATAGCTATTATAAGAATAGAAAGCGTAATAAAAGTAATTCTATGAATACTTATAAATAAAAGTAAAGAAAAAGATATTTTCTCCGGCAATAAGATATCTACCTCACTCACTAGCTCATCCTTGTAATAAATACCAGCTACTCCTAGTCTCTCTTTCTTTTTCATACTAGGAGTAATTATTTTTTCTCCTTTATAATCTATTCTTACATCCTCTTTTGAAAAATCATTACTCAGATATTTTTTTATCTCTTTATTAGAGGAAATTTTTACTTCTTTTTGTTTGGAATACTTAGTTGGTATTTTTACTAGTACTTCACCTTCTTCCATCAATGTATGGTACTTATAATTATTAAAATAATAGTCATATACAGTAACAGCATCTCTAACATGATTTGGAGCTTTCGTAGCATTGGTTGTTACTAATAAATAAGTAATCTGATTTGATTCATCATAAGCAATAGATGCCAAACATCTTCCTGCATTTTCGGTATAACCTGTTTTCGCACCTAGTATAAAACTACTATCAATTCCTGATTTTTTCGCCGTTTGAAAAAAGGTGCTAGAAACCTTAATAGAGTTATCAGAAACCGTATATTCCTTCGTTGTAAATATTTCCTTAAATTTCTCATTTTGAAAAGCATAATTTAATATTTTAGCAATATCATCTACAGTAGAATAATGTAAATCATCATCTAAGCCTACCGTATTTACAAAATGGGTATTGGAAAGTTTCAACTCTTTTGCTTTTTGGTTCATCAACTCTACAAACTTCTCTTCACTACCAGCAATCGAAATAGAAATGGCCCGAGTAGCATCTGCTCCACTTCCTAAAAACATTCCATACAGTAAATCATGATAAGTTACTTTTTGACCATCTCTCAAACCAATAACTGCTGCGTTTTGTTCTCTTAAACCTGTAAACATATTAGACTTTATGATAATTTCTTGATTGTAGTCCGCTATATTTTCAATTGCCGTTATGGTTGTCATAATTTTAGTTAAACTTGCAACACTAACTCTTTCATCTTTCCCTTCTTCATAAACTACTTGTTGATCATTTAAGTTATATAAAACGGCATGCTTGCTATCGATTTCTAAAGCATTTACCTTCAAAATAAAAAAAGAAAAACAGACTAGAAATAACAATAACTTCTTCAATCTTATCACTCCAACACATCATCATAAATCAAATAAAGAAATTTGCTTATTTGAAGGAATCTCTTTCTTGTATTCTTTTATAATATCTTCCATATTATATAATATTTTATATTTTCCACATTCTTCTTTTAAAACATGCCATAAACTTTTTGCATTTAATACACTACAATAGTAAATATCTTTATAGATTTGTTGATACTTTTCTTTTAATCCTTTAAAATGAATATCCAACTTTTCATAGTAATAATCTCTTTGATTATCTCTTAGCGTCATTCCCATATAAGAAGTAATAAACTTAGCCCCTGCTTGATGAGCAAGAAAGACAAGATTTCTAATTTCCTCTTCCTTATCTGTAAGAAAGGGCAAGACTGGATTCAGCATAATCCCAACATATATACCATTATCACTTAATTTTTTGATAGCTTCTAGCCTTTTAGAAGAAGAGCACACTCCTGGTTCTATTACTTTAGATAAATCATCCTTTGAAGTGGTAATTGTGAATTTTACAATGACATTATTCTTTTGATTAATTTCTTTTAAGAGGTCTAAATCCCTCAAAATTAAATCACTCTTAGTATCAATAGAAATACCGTATCCATATTTACTAATTAACGTTAAAGCACCTCTGGTTATTTCATATTTCTTCTCTTGTGGATTGTAAGTATCTGACATAGAGCCAATTCCTACTACCCCTTTTTTATTTTTAATTAGTTCCTTTTCTAATAGGAAAAGGGCATTCTCTTTTCCTTTCACTTCATCAAAATTATCAATATGATAACAACTACTTCTACTATCACAGTAAATACAACCATGAGAACATCCTCTATAAAGGTTCATATTATAATCGATGCCATACCAAGAATCTCCATCTTTTACTTTAGTAAGTATCGTTTTTACTTTTATAAACTTCATACTCTATCCCTATAGAAATCAAAATCATAATAACACATATTAATTATCCACTCCTACTTTTTTATATACAATTTGAAAGAATACAAATCCTAATATTAACCACACACCAATAACTAACAATTCCATTCCAATGTTAGCGATACTAATATGATTTTTAGAAATAGTATCAAATATTTCCATCATTGCATCCAGTAGGTAGGATAGAAGAAATAGAAGATGCTAGTTTACTCTTTACCATATTAACAAAAAGGGGGGCCATAAAAATAGCCATAAACGGAATTGACAACAGTCCTGCAGACATTTGATTTTTAGCAAGTAATCCTACTAAAGCTCCAAAAAAGATGACAGCTAAAGATACCAACAAACCAACTATTTGATAGACAAAAAATTGATTCATTGAAAAACCAATAATAAAGAACATTAAAATACTATTTAACATGACAAATAACATACAAATAAGAGCTTTTGAAAATAGTATTTCTGTTGCACGAATATCATGTAACATTAAAGTACGAAGCGTATTTTTTTCTTTTTCCTCTGCAATAATGGTTCCCATCATAGCAACTGGTACCATCGATAAATTTAGAACCATACAAAGGGAAAATACAAAATCTTTTGGTAAGGTATCCATATTTGAATACAAAAAAGCAAAAGCAAGAGGCATAATGATATAAACAAAAACATTCATATTCCTCACTAAATCTTCGATTCCAAGCTTAAATAAAGCTTTTAATTTATAAAATCTCATTTTAAATCCCTCCCTGTTAATTTTAAAAAAATCTCTGCTAAATTAGGCTCCTGTGAATGAATCGATTTTAAACTTTCTTTACTATTTTCCTTTAAACATTTCATAATACTAGAAACATCTTTATCAATTGATATTTTTTTATAATTTTCAAATAAGATATCCACTGTATTATTTGCATATTTTAATTTCAATTCACTTGGTTTTCCTATCTCCACAATTTCTCCCTTATTTAAGAAAGCAACACGATTACAAAGTTTATCAGCTTCTTCCATATTATGTGTTGTTAAGAAAATAGTCGTCCCCTCTTCTCTTAACTGCCATAATAATTTATGGATTTCTTCTGTTGTCGCAGGATCCAAAGCAGCAGTCGGCTCATCTAAAAATAATAATTTAGGAGAATGAATAACAGCACAAGCAAGTAATAACCTCTGTTTCATTCCCTTCGATAAATCCTTCACTTTCTTATCTTTATCATCATATAATTTTACTTTTCTTAAAACTTCCTCTATCTTTTCTTTCTTTGTTTTTGATATTTCTGCGAAAAAACAAAGATTCCGATATACAGTTAATCTCTCATAACAACCACTATTATCACTTAGTATTCCAATTTTCTCTTTTTCCACCCTTACCTTACAACTACCTCTATTAGAAAGTAGCTGTTTTGTTAATAGCTTTATCGTTGTTGTTTTTCCTGCACCTGATGGCCCAAGGAATCCAAATATCTCTTTCTCTTCTACTTGAAAAGATAAATCATTCAAGACTTTTTTCTTACCAAGAACAATCGATAAATCTTTTACTTCTATTATTTTACTACTCATACATCCACCTCTATTACTATTATACTATTATCCAAAAAGATTAACAATCAAATCTTTCATTTCCACAGGATAAAATCATAAACACTGAATATTAAGATGAAACGCATCTATGATAGAAT
>CANRVM010000079.1 GCA_947643295.1 uncultured Mycoplasmatota bacterium | reverse complement strand
TCAAGATATGTCTTATTACTATTTTGTGTTTGTAGCTTAGTAATCGATGGAAATGCCATCACTGTAATAATTCCAATAATTACTATAACCACAATTACTTCAATTAAAGTAGACCCTTTATTATTCATATTATCACCATCTAAAGTATACCACAAAATCTCTTATTTTAGTAAAAATATTGATTTCGTTTACAAAATTTTATCTTTTGCATAAATTATATTAGGTGATCACTATGAAATTTAAAGGACCCAAACACAATCTATTTTGCAGATGTAACTACTGTAAACAAAGAAGAAGATCATCGATCTTCTATTTAGCATTAATTCTTGTTTTCTTAGTCATTAGCTTTTACCAAGCTTTACTTTTAATCTTTATTACTACCAGGTTTAATGCCATTATCCTATTCTTGGAATTTATCTTTATCTTCTTTCTGGTTTTTTTCATCCTCTTTTAGAACAAAATCCTTTGTTTTTTCTACATACTTGACAAGTTCATAAACACGAACCGTATTCTGATAATGGCTACTAGTAAATTCTATTTTATCAGGTATTGAAAGAAGAGAAAAAAATAGAAGATATTCATCTGATGTATAACAAAATCTTGATTGGTACATCTGAAACAATGAAGTCATTTCCACCTCTAAATAATTTTTTCTATAAAAATATAGAAAGTCAAAGATAGGACAACCTTTTGTATAATGATCCCAACTAATTAACTTCTTATCTTCTCCTATTAATATATGATCTAGACTAGGTTTATTATGTAAGAGTACGACTCTTTCTTTTTTTTGATTCTTTTTTTCTTCAAACCACATCTTTAAATTACTCTTAGAATAATTAAGGGCAGAATAAATAAGAGAAATATTTCTGATTAATAAATATTCTGCAGGTGACATATATACTTTTTGTTCTATCATGTCTTGTAAATCATGATAGTAATAATTTAAGTAATCAAGCCTACTTGTATACTCTTCATATACTTCCTTTACCTGGTCCATCACAATTTTTCTATAAAACAATGTTTTATTATGTAAAATACTTAAGATATAAATTAACTCTATTGCTTTTTCTTCTTTTTCTTGTTTTATTTCCTGTATATAAGGATAAACATTATATTCATCAAACTCTTCTTTATCTAATAAGTAATGAAAATTTTTATTTCGTAAATACTCATATAATCCTTTTTCTTTGGAAGAACATTTCTTTAGTACTAATTTTCCCTTATCCGTATCAAGAATTTTAATCTTTTGTTGTTCTTTGATTCCTCTAACCTTTAAATCATACTTTTCAATTAGTTTTTTTATTTCATTCATTACAAGTTGGTATAATGATTTTAGAGCCGATTTCTATTTCACTTAAATCATTATATTCACTAAGACTTTCTCTACTTACTTTATAATTATCCATAATTTTTTCAATGCTATCTTCTTTTCTCACAATATAAACAGAATAAGTAGTGAATGTTTCTTCTGATGTTTCAAAGGCTTGAAATAGAGAACTCATATTGCTACTTTCTTGTTTTTCTTCCATACTTACCTCCTCATTCATAACACTATCCTTCTCTTCTTTTTCTACTACTGAAAGTACTTCTTGAATATTTTCTACCACATTACTAGATTCTTCTACTTCCTTTTTATCAACATCTACTACTTCTTCCTCTACTCGTTCTTTCATTATTTTTTCTTCCTCTTCTATTTTTTCTTCTATCACTTTTTCCTCTTCTTCTTTCATATCTCCATCACATTCTCTTATCTCATCATCTTGGTTTGGAATTTCTTCTTTTCTAACCTCTTCTACTATCTTTTTTTCTTTCTCTTTTGAAATTTCAAAAAGATCATTTTCATCTTTTTTATCTTCTTCTAATATCTCTATTTTATTTTCTTCTACCTCTTCTACAATTACCTCTTCTACACCTTCTACTAATACTTCAATATCACATTTTAAAATATCATCGTTCACAATAGCATAATTAAAATTACTAATAGATACCTTTCTCGTATCCTCTTCTAACATCTCTAAAAGTTCTATTTCCACTGGGATTGGATACGAAAATTTTTCTTCTAAAGTTGAAGCTTCTGTCATCTTATAAGTACCTGATACTACAAATTCTCCTTCTATTTTATTTTTTGACTGAAATTCTAACGAATGATCAAGGGAAATAGAAGTAATCTCACCAATCATACTAGGAAACTCTATTTCTTTTTCAAAAGATACGTTTTTTTTCATTTAAATCTCCTCACTTTTCATTTAATCATATGAAAAAAAAGAGAAATTATTCGTTATCTCTTCTTATTTATAGTATTTAATTGTCTCTTAATTTTCCTAATAGAGTAATCCTTTGGAATTAGATTATTTTCATCAAAGGTATCTATAATACTTAAAGTGGTATCAAAATAACCTCTATCCTGTAAAAATATTTCTTTGGCATTCTTTAGCAAATAACAAATAGACGACAGATATACTTTTGGATCTTCTGTAGTTTTTACTACTACCCCATTTTTTAGTTGGTTCATGACATTAAGGTAAACATAGTCAAATTCGGACAATTCACATATCGCCTTGTCAATATCTTGTATGTCATTTCTAAGAAAGACCCAATCTCTTTTTCTTCTACTTAATTGAAATCTTAGTTGTAATTGTTCCATCAAATACTTTTCTCGGTATTCTTCTTTTGTTTGCTCCAAAGAATTTAAAGCGGTTAAAGTAAGATTTTCATAATCTCTTATCTCACCTTTTGTGCGATACTTATTTCTTCCAAGGTTAATTATTTCTCGATATTTATCCATATGATTTCCTAATAACGTAAAATCCTTATCTAATACCATAATTGTCTCTAATCTAAAAAGTAAATCATAATATAGTTCTTCTGTGTTATTATTATTCATAATAAATTCTATAGGATAATTACTTAGCTCATACTTCATATAGATGAGTTCTAGTTTTTTTTCAGCTGTATTAAAATCAATCATTTCTCTTCACCAAACACTTTTTGATAAATATCCTCATATTTAGATACGATAGTAAATTCCAATTTTTCTAGTATTTCTTTTGGTATTTCTTCTAAATCATTTTCATTTTCTTTTGGAATGATAATTTTCTTCACTCCTGCCCTATCTGCTCCAATTACTTTTTCTTTTAAACCACCAATTGGCAACACTCTTCCTCTTAACGTAATTTCACCTGTCATTGCAATATTGGTATCCACCTCACTCTTCGTAAGTAGCGATATCATCGCTGTTGCTAGTGTCACTCCTGCACTAGGACCATCCTTGGGAACTGCCCCCTCTGGAACATGGATATGAATATCATTTTTTTCTAAAATAGTAGAATCTATTTTAAAAAAGTCAACATTTGATTTAATATAAGATAAAGCAATCTTGGCGGATTCCTGCATTACTTCTCCTAAACTACCCGTTAAAATCAAATCTCCACGTCCTTTATAATAAGTTGCTTCGATTGGTAGGATATCCCCTCCAAAAACAGTATAAGCCATCCCATTCACTACACCTATCTGTTTTTTTCTATCTTTTTCTAAATAATGATATTTAGCTTTACCAAGATATTCTTCTAAGGATTCTTTAGTAATTTGATAAGAAACTTTAGAATAATCTGTTAATAAATTTTTTACTACTTTTCGTAACACCGTAGCAATAATTCTTTCTAACTCACGAACCCCTGCTTCTTTCGTATAGTTTCGAATCATTGTTAATATTGTCTCGTCCTCAAACTGAACTTGTAATTCTGTTAATCCATGTTGTTCTAATTCCTTAGGGATTAAATGTTTTTTCGCAATATCTAATTTTTCATACTCAGTATAACTTGATAAATTAATAATTTCCAAACGATCTTGTAATTCAAATGGAATTTGTTCTACATAATTAGCTGTTGCGATAAAAAGAACTTGTGAAAGATCAAAGTCTTCTTCTATATAATGATCGGAAAATTTTGAATTTTGTTCTGGATCTAAAACCTCTAATAGACTACTCGCAGGATCTCCTTTCATATCTTTTCTCATCTTATCAATTTCATCAATAATAAAGACAGGATTTGTTGTTTTTGCTTTTCGGATTCCTTGGATAATTCTTCCTGGATTGGCTCCTACATACGTTCTTCTATGACCTATGATTTCTGCCTCATCATTAATTCCACCAACACTTATTTTACAAAAGTTTCGATTTAAGCTTTTCGCAATTGAAAGCGCAAGTGATGTTTTTCCAACTCCAGGTGGTCCTACTAAACAAAGAATTGGACTTCTTAGATTGTTAGTATTTTGTTTTACTGCTAAATACTCAAGTATTCTTGATTTGACATCATTTAGACCATAATGGGATAAATCAAGGGTATGTTTTACTTTATTTAAATTATCAACATCTTTCGTAAATTTATTCCAAGGAAGATTTAACATCCAATCTAGGTAATCTCTTATCATACCAAGTTCTGGAGAATTAGAATTTGTTGTTTCATACCTACTAATCTCTTTTTTAATTCTAGCCTTAATTCTTTTATCACATCTTAATTTAGATAATTTATATTTAAGATTAGCCACTTCATCTTCCCTAGTGTTCACATCTCCCAATTCTTTTTGAATAATCTTTATCTTTTCTCTTAAATAAAATTCTTTTTGACTTTCAGAAAGTTCATGATCCACTTCTTCTTCTATTTTCTTTTCTAATTTGATTAGTTTTAAATCTTCACTCATATCTTCTATTAAAAATTTCGTTCTAGTAATTGGATCTACCTCTAAAATATATCGTTTCTTTTTTTCATAATCAAATGGTAAAAAAGTCGCAACTAAATCACATAACTCATCTAAATTAGAAACAGTCGAAATTTGAGAAAGAATTGCATTACTCATATAGGGAGTAGAATGAATATAATTTTCTAATGATTTTTTTAAAATACTGACATAACTAGATTCCATATTATTGTTTTGTTCACAGTCAATATCTTCTACCATTGCTTCATAAATATCATCATTATTTAAATATTCTAAGACATGAACACGTTTTACCCCTTCTAATACCAGTCTTGTTTTCCCATTTGGAACATCCATTCTTAACTTGATTTTCCCG
>CANRVM010000078.1 GCA_947643295.1 uncultured Mycoplasmatota bacterium | reverse complement strand
ATTAATGCTTTAGATAGACATGTAATGACTATGCAAGATTGGATAAATGAATTAGATACATTCTTAAAGATGACAAGGAAAGATATTTTAAAAGATAGTGGAAAAATATCACATGAAGAAGCTTTGAAGAAAGCACACGAAGAATATGATAAATACATGGCTAATCACTTAACTACTGCTGAACAAGATTATTTAGAAATACTAAATAAAGAGGTGGAAGAAATAGATAAATAAAGATGGTGAATATGCTATAATAGTGTAAAGGGAGGTTTTATGATGAATAAAATAATGGAAGAACAAATTATGTTACATAAGTTTCATGAATTTCTATATGGATATAATACAGAGGAAAGAACTATTTTTTTTAAGGAAATGGAAAAAGATATTCTATGGAGTGTTTTCATACACGAATCATCTTTATCATAAGAAGGAGTAAAAATAGTCTGAACAAATAAAATATTAGGGATTAGGTGGGATAGTTTTATGGGATATAGATTAATTGCTATGGATTTTGATGATACACTATTAAATAGTGAAAAAGAAATTGGAGAGAAGACAAAAAAATGTTTAATAAAATATAGAGAAAAAGGATATAAAATAGTAGGAGTAACGGCAAGAGCATTATTAAGTGCGAAAAAGGTTGTTCCTTTTGATTTATTTGATTGTATAATTTTAAACAATGGTTGTAATATGTATGATGTAACAAATAAAAAACAAATAATAATTGGGAAATTAGATACAGACAGTGTTTTAAAGATTACAAAACTATTAGATGGGTTTATGAATCAAGTAGATTATGTAGATTATATATCAGGAACTACCTATTATTCTTATAAAAAGAAAAATAGTACAGTTTCTTTTATAAAAGATATTAGTTCTTTTGATGAGATACAAGAAGAGGTCTTACGTATGAATATTTTTTTGAAGGATTGGAGTCATATTGTAGAATTGCAAGAGTTAATCAATCAAAATCATAAGGATATTAATTGTTTTGTTATGCAAGATTCTAGCTCTGAAAAACAATGGTTAGTTGTGAATCCAAAGGGAATTGATAAGAAATCTGTTTTGGAAGAATTAGGAAAACAGTGGAAGATAGGACTTTCTGAAATGATTTTTTTTGGAGATGGACTAAACGATTTAGTGATTATGGAAAGTGTAGGTTGTAGTGTAGCAATGAAAAATTCTTTAGAAGTAGTGAAAAAGAAAGCTAACTATACTACTTTAACTAATAACGAAGATGGTATTGCAGTATTTTTAGAAGATTATTTACCATAGAATAACGAATCCTTTTTTCTTTCATATATTATGATGAGGTGAAAGTATGGATTTTGATTATCATTTTGGAAATCAATATTATAAATATTGTCGAGATTTAGGAATAAAGGCTACAGAGTATGAGATTATGGCACCTGAACAATCACAAAAAGAACAACCTGGAAAAGAATATCTAATGAATCCATTACCAGTTTTTGATAATCCTAATTATCAAGGTAGTGGTAAATTAAAAGAAAAAGTTGCAATTATCACGGGTGGTGATAGTGGTTTAGGACGTGCAGCTGCGATTGCTTTTGTAAAAGAAGGAGCGAAAGTAGTCATTCCTTATTATAACGAGCATAAAGATGCAGAGTACACCAAAAAGTATATTGAGAATTTGGGTGGGGAGTGTATATTATTATCAGGGGATATTTCTGATAAAAATTTTTGTCATGAGATTGTTTCAAAAACACTAAAAACTTTTGGGCATATTGATGTTTTAGTGAATAATGCTGGAGTTCAGTATCAGCAAGATACACTAGAAAACATTAGTGAAGAACAATTTGATAGGACAATGAAAGTGAATGTTTATGGTATGTTCTATCTTACCAAAGCAGTAATACCTTATTTAGAATCAGGGGCTTCTATTATCAACTTATCGTCTGTTACTGCCTTCTATGGTGATCCACAATTAATTGATTATGTGACAACAAAGGGAGCTATTGTTGGATTTACGAGGGCATTAGCAAGAAATTTAGCATTAAAAAATATTCGTGTTAATGCGATTGCTCCAGGATTTTTCTGGACCCCATTACAGCCAGCTTGTTGGGTAAAAGAAAAAATTCCATCTTTAGGTAGTAATTCTGCTATGGCAAGAGGAGCTATGCCTTATGAATTAGCTTCAACTTTTGTTTTTTTAGCATCCGATGATTCTAGTTATATGACAGGTCAAGTCATCCATAATAATGGCGGAGAAGTAATGGGGTAGATGTAGTAACCATAAAATAAGCTCTACTTAGATTTTTCTAAGCTGGGCTTTTTAATTTTATAAGAAAATATTTTTGTCAAAAGAATATTATGTGTTAAAATAATAGCAATTGAAAGTATTATAAATAATAAAATATAAAAAGAAAGTAATACCTTTTATCAAGATACGGAATTACTCAAGAAGTTGAAGTGTTTTTTTACTGTATTGCATTTCTATTTCTTTTTTATTTATTTAATTGAAGCTAATAAAGCAGTAAAAAAGGAAGGAGCTTTTCAAGAATGGAAGAAAATGATTTGTTATTACAAATATTAGATGAGAAATCTGTGAATGTGTATCATCGATTAACAAAGATAGAAGATGAGACTATTTTGAGTTTAGAAATATGGAATTTGGAAAAAGGATTAAAAGAAGTTGTCAAAGAAAAAAAACGTGAAAATGACAGTGAAAGTTTGGGTTCTTTTCTTAATTTTTGTTTATATCAAATAAACTGTTTAATAACCACAAGAAGAAGTTTAGAATGGGAAAAAAATAGAAAGCAGATAGAGGAGTCTCGCAAAATAGAAAAACAATGTTTAAAAATGTTAAAGCAATCTCTTATCTATTCTTCGAATTTATCAAATCAAGAACATAATAAAGTAGTTTCTTCTATATTTTTATATACATTAGTACTTCATCAATTAAGTATTGATAGAAATTATCATAGAAAACAACAATATAGAAAATTAGAATTCTATCAAAAGAATATCTCTGCTCTTCTTCCAGAAGAATATGATAAAGATTTATCTAATCACATAAAAGTAGTAAAGGAAGTGAAGCAATATGTGAATCAACTACCAAAAGGATAAAGAAGTTTATTTATAATAAAACAATAAAAGTAGAAAAAAGAAAAATAAAAATTCATCAATTGCAATAGAAGAATTAACAAAAAAATTGGATAAAATATTTGAAGTCTACCAAGAGCGAAATGATAGAATTTATGGTTATCAAAAAGTAAAAACAAATAAATGAAGTTAGAAATATCAATAAATTAGAAGAAGGAATCAATATGAAGAAATTAGATTTAATAAAATGTGCCTTATATGATAATCTTCCTTATCGTAATCATTTAGATATAAAAGGTAATTTCGGTTTAGAAATTGAAATGTCACTTATCAATGAGAAAGATAAAGGGTATCTTTTAAATGATGAATTAATAGAGATGGGTTATTATGATTCCTTTGATGATTCAATACTTTATGGCATCCCTTTAGAAATTGCAACTCCTAAGTTGATGGATTGTACCTCTACATGGAAAACATTAGAGGATTTAAGTAATCGTATGAAAGATTGTGAATTAAACTTTGATTATGCTGCTTTTCAAGTGAATTTAGATTCTAATCTTACCGAATTAGAGCTTTATCATATGGTTTTATTTTTTTGGTCATTTGAACACATTATCTTTAAGTTTTCAAGAGGATATGATAGCGATTTACGAGTGATGGAATATGCTAGATCGTTAAGAGAATTTTTACTCTATAACGATCACGAGGAAAGAAATCATTATGCATTAAGAAAATTAATGTGGAGTAAGAGATTTGCGATTGCTTTAAAAAATGATAAACCTTACCATCAGGAATTACCAACAACATTTGTTGAATTTAGAACACCAAATAGTTCAGATGATTGTTTTTTATGGCAAAACTATGTGAATACTTTCTATCATTTTTTACATAGTATTAAGGATTTAGATTTAAACCTTATTAATGAGAGGTTATGTCATAACAAAAATGTGAGTGAAAAAAGTAAAACAATTCTTCATTTTGATGATGCTATTACATTTTCTAATATGATATTTGATAAGGATATTGATAAAATCTATTTTTTAAAACACTATATAGGTTCTAATGAAAAAGAAGTAAAGAAAAATATAAAAACGTTGTGCTAATAAAAAATACGAAATTTATGATTACTAACTACAGAAATAAAATAATAATTAGAATTAAAGATTATTTATAAAGTTTAAAGTATGCAAAATTCACGTAATATGTATCTTAAAAGGAAAATAGATGAATTGAGGTAATATTATGACTAAATTTTCAAACATATTAGTTATGCTTGAATTACTAAATACTAGAAGAAAGTATAGTGTTAAAGAATTATCACTGTATTTAGAAGTATCAGAAAGAGTTATAAGAGAGTATGAATTATTTTTAGAAGATATGAGAATATATATCGATATCATTCGTCTCTATGATTGATATATTTTAAGAAGAATATTAATATTTTCTCTTTATTAATAGATAAAGATGATTATAGATTCCTTCATAATGAAATAATATAATTAATTAAGATAATTCACAATGCATTGACAATTAAACATATAAAAGAGACTAAGCAGAAACTAAATACTAAATAGTTTCTGTTTTTTCTTAAAGTATTATTTTACAATTTTTCTCATAGTTTTAAATAAAGGAGATGAGTTATGGATTCAGAGGGTATTATGAGAAGTAAAGAAGTAAAATATAAAAATAAAGAAATACTTTTAGAAGTGGCTCTTTCCTTAAATAAAGAGTTGTTTGATGAAAATAAAATTTCATATAAGATGTTTAAATATGTAGAAGAAAATATTTTAAAAGAATTAAAAATCTGTAATGTAAGTGGATCTTTTTCAAATACATGAAAATGATATATTATAATGCTTTCAGAAAGGAGAAGAAGATTTGGATTTATATACTGTTCGAAAGCAGTTAAATATGGGGATGCCACTTACAAGTATAAAACTTAGGGTAACAGATTATGCAAGAGTATCAACAGACACTCACGAACAAAAGAAATCTCTTCAAAATCAAGTGGAACATTTTGAACAATATATAAAACAAAATCCAA
>CANRVM010000077.1 GCA_947643295.1 uncultured Mycoplasmatota bacterium | reverse complement strand
ATATCCTCGACCCTTTTCATCGGCTATTTGAGCAGTACCTGTTTTTCCTATTAATTCTCCACTCTCTAATCGGTATCCACTACCTGTATTTCCTATTCCATTGACTGTATCATCCATTAGTGAGATCATTTTTTGAACAGTAGTAGTAGAAGCAACTCGTTCAATTTCATCTCTTTTTCCTTGAAAAACAACTTCATCAGTTGTAGGATTCACAATTTTTTCTACTAAATAAGGAGATATAAGGATACCATCATTAGTAAGTGGTGTTAGTGCCTGTATATTTTGCATTGGAGTTGTTGTAATACCTTGTCCAAATCCTGCGTTGTAGATTTCAGTTTCATATTTAAAATTAATTGTACCAGAAACTTCATTTGGTAAGGAGATTCCTGTTTTCATTCCAAACCCTAGTTTTCTAAAGTATTGTCTTAACATAGCAGAGTTCATATGACGATTAATGAGATGAATAACTCCTACATTACTAGATAAAGCATATCCTTTATCATAAGAGATTACTCCCCAACCATTACGATTCCAATCACCAATTACCGTTTTATCACTTGTTTCATAAGTTCCTGATGGATAAGTTTCAGCTCCATTATAAACTCCATTTTCCATAGCTGCCATATAAGTATATGTTTTCATGGTAGAACCTGGTTCATAGGCAGATGCTACTGTAAGATCTAGATAATTCGTCATATTACGTAAATTAGGATCAAAACTTGGATAAGTACCCATTCCTAAAATAGCTCCTGTTTTTGCATCAGCTATTACCATTGTAAACCATTCGTAGCCAAATTCTTCTTTAGATTTACTAAGAGCTTGTTCAATAAAGAACTGAACATTACTATCAATTGTTAAGTAAATATCCTTTCCTTCTACTGCTTCTTCTCTTACTTCTTTAGTATTTGCTATTCTGTAACCATGTAAATCTTTTTGATACGTAATATATCCATTTTTTCCTTTTAATATCTTATCATAATATTGCTCAATTCCCATTTCTCCTTTAATACTATTAGAAGAATCATCACTACTTTTTGCATAACCTAGTGTGTAAGATAGAAATTGTCCTTTCGGATAATACCTTTTATAATTTTCAATAAAATCAATTCCTGGAAGCTTTAAGTCCTCTATTTGCTTTTTCTCTAACTCGGAAATTCCCTTGCCAAATTTTCCAAATTCTGTTTGATAAACTCCTTCTTTATTTAAATATGGTAGTAGGTCTTCTTTTGTGGTTTTTAAAATATTTGCAAGTTCTGTTGCAGTTTTTTCTTTATCTATTACATGCTGAGGGTTTTCTTTTTTTTCAGTTCTTTTTGGATCCAAATAAGCGATTAATTTATAAGAAGCAACGTTTAAAGCTAAAGCTTCTTTATCACTAGAATAAATGGTTCCTCTTTTTGCTTCTAGTATATCTGTTTTGGAAGTTCTTTGAGACGCTAGTTTCTGTAAATTAACACCATCTATTTCTTTTGAAGTAGAAAGTTGTAAAACTCGTACAATCATAGTGCCAAATAAAAAAAGAGAAGCAAGAATTACTAATTTACTGTATTTTACATCATTACGAGTCTTCCTTTTTCTCTTTTTCATCCTCTATCACGTCCCATTATTTATCTTCTGTTATAGTTTTAATGTTATTATTATTATAACTCAATCCTTGTTGTTTCGCAACCTCTTGGATTTTAGTTAGTGAAGCTAGTTCATCAATCGTCATAGAAAGACCTTCATTTGTCTTTTTCTGCTTTTCTATTTGTCTTTTTTGTTGTTCAACCTCAAAGTTTACTTTGGCTAGTGTTGCTTTTGAAAACACAATTGATATGGGAGAAGCTAGTAATAAAAACACTGCTAAAGTATATACAAATCTTTCAAATTTTGTCATCTTTAATTGTTTCTTTACCTTTGTTTTCTTCATAATTCCCTCCTATTTTATTCTTTCTATCACTCGAAGTGTTGCACTTCTTGCTCTCTTATTTCTTTCCATTTCTTCCTTCTTTGGAAGTATTTTATTCACTACTAATTGGTAATCTGGTAGTAATTCTTCCGAAATATTAGGCATTCCTTTTAATTTCGGATCTATCTCCGTCATTTTTTTAAATATCTTTTTTACTAATTTATCTTCTAATGAATGAAAAGTAATTGCCACTACTCTTCCACCAATATTTAACATTTCTAAAGAAGACATAATCGATGGTTCTATTACATCTAGTTCGTGATTTACTTCTATTCTTATTGCCTGAAATATCTGTTTTGCTGGATGTTTTTGAAGTCGATATTTCATAGGTACTGCTGTCTTAATAATTTCTACTAACTCTAGGGTGAATTCGATTGGTTTTATTTCTCTATACTCTACTATTTTTTTGGCAATATTACTAGCAAACTTACTTTCTCCATATTCTCTAAAAATTCTTTCTAATTCTTTTTTGTCATAAGTATTAATAACATCAAACGCAGATAACATTCCTTCTTGATCCATTCTCATATCAAGGATGGCATTCTGATGATAACTAAATCCACGCTCTTTCTGATCGAGTTGTGGAGAAGATACTCCAAGGTCAAATAAAACTCCGTCTATTTTTGAAATGCCTAACTCTTCTAACTTTTCTTTCATATGAACAAAATTAGACTTAATAATTTGATAATGATTTCCAATATTGTTTAATCTTTTCTCACTATAAGAAATAGCATCTCTATCTTGATCAAAGCAGAATAGTCGACCCCTTTTTATTCTTTTTAGTATCTCACTACTATGTCCACCATATCCAAGTGTTGCATCTACAACAACGCTATCCTCCTTTAAATTTAAGTACTTAATAGCTTCTTCTAATAAAACACTAGTGTGCATTTACATCACAACGCTTTCATCAAATAAGTTTTCGGCAATATCCGAAATATCTTCTTTGGAATCATCAAAGAATTTTTCCCATTCTTCTAGTCCCCAAATCTCCACTCTTTCTCCCACTCCAATAATCACACACTCGTTATTTATATTTGCTTGAGAAAGTAAGGGAGAAGAGATGGTAATTCTTCCTTGCTTATCAAATTCTAAATTAGTGGCACCTGATAAGAAAAATCTCATAAATTTTCTAGCATCCTTCCTCGTAAAAGGTAAAGATTCTAATTTTTTTACAATTCTTTCCCAATCTTCTGTAGAATAAACAAATAGGCAATTTTCAAGCCCACGAGTAATAACGAAAGTTTCCCCTAACTTCTCACGGAATTTAGAAGGGACAATCACTCTGTTTTTATCATCCATATTATGATGATATTCACCCATGAACATAAAATCCCCCACTTTCTACCACTTATCACCACTATTCAAATATATACTACTATATTTATGAGATTTTGTAAACAAAAACAAAAAAAGTTATCACGAAAGAAATAACTTTAATTCATACTTTACACATTGTTTACAAAAAGTGCAATGTTTTTTCAGCAAAAAAGGACTTAGATTATCCTTTTTGTCCATACTTTGCATTAAATTTATTAATTTGTGATTTCTCTTTCTTCTTTTGAAAGGCTGGAGTATTCCTTTTTTGGAGCTCCTCCTCTGTCATATAATCCACTGGATACATCGTTAATATTTCCTTAGTATCTGGTAGTAAAACCACTTTTACATAATTTACAAGTTTTCCATTGCAATATCCTATATTCTTATAGGGAACGAGATACTTTTCTACTGCTCTATTTTCTATCCTGATTCCAGATTCTACTAATAGTTTAGGTACAAAATTAAGTGCAGAATAGATAGGAATTCCTTGGTCAAAGAAAGCAATTTGGTTTGCTTTTCTATGGCATTGCTCAATGTGTTTTACTGCTGAACGCTTACTATAGTATGATAACTGTTTGGAAAAATAATCCTCTCCAACTACTTCCTTCCCCATCTTTTTCGTTGCAATCATTTTTGTTTGATGATAAAGATTCTGTACATCAATTGGTATACTACGATCATCTATTTTACTTAACATTTTATAAGCCTTGCTAACATGATTAAGTTTTAACTCAACAAGAGCCAAAAAGATAGTTTTTCTACTTATATTATCTAACTTTTGAAAATATCTTCTTGACTGTTCGTAATCTTCTTCGATTAAAGATAGTTCTCCTAACGAAACGTAAGCATTATAAATCTTTTCTTCACTATTATTTGGTTCTATTGCTTTTAAGTATGCTTTCTTTGCTTTTCGAAAATCTCCTAATTCTCTGTAAATGTCACCCAAGGAAGAGCTTGCGTATAATTCTATATTATCCTCTGCATTTTCCATAATGTCCATACCTAATAAATAGGCTTCTTTTACTCTTCCCTGTTTTAAATAGCAATCTACTAACAAACAATAATTTTTATTATATATCGAACTTTGTTTAACATAAGCTTCTAACATCTGTTGTGCTTCCTCATTTCTATCAAGTGCCATAAAAAGCTTCGCTTTTATTCTAATATAGTAGTAAATGGAAACTTCTTTTGAAAGGATAGAAGATTCCATTTGGTTAATAACATTTAGTCCCTCCTCATATCGATTTAAATGATACAGTGCAGAAGCCTTAAGTAAAAGATTATCATTACCATCTATACTATCTATCAAATCAAGTACTTCTTGATTTTTTTGATTCGTAAGTAAAACCCTAATAAGAGAGTTTTTTACCCTAAGATTTCCCAAAGCAAGTGCCTTCTTATAAAAAGCTTCCGCTTCTATCCTATTTTTTTGTTTTACCCTAAGTCTTCCTAACAGCTCGTAGGCACTACCTTTAAATTTTGACTCTTTGTTAATTACTTGTAAACATATCTCTTCTATTTCTTGATAATTACTAGTAGCAGCTATCTTTTTATCTATCATTTTTAATATGCAATCTGCATAAGTTAACAATCCTAAATCATCTGTTGGATAAATCTTTATATAATTTCTTATTTCCTGAAGTGCAATCGTTAACTTCCCTTTATTTAGTAAATAGTATATACTCTGAATTTTTTTGAAATCATAGTTAATCTTATGTTTTTTCATTTCCATTCTCCTTTGTTATCTAATATGCTATCCTTTTTTTTCTTCTATTTCTTTTCTTAATAAGTCCATGAACTCTTCTATCTCCATTGTAACAGTTTCTTGTGTTCCATGAATTCGATAACTGATTTTTCTTTGTTCTTTTTCCTTATCACCAAGAATTAAAGTATACTTTATCTTTTGTTGTTGGGCCTCTCTTAGACGGTAACCTAATTTTTCATTACGATCATCAAGTTCCACGCGAATACCATTTTCCTTTAATATTTTTGTTACTTGTTCGGCATAATCCTGTTGGTGTTCAGAAG
>CANRVM010000076.1 GCA_947643295.1 uncultured Mycoplasmatota bacterium | reverse complement strand
CCTATTATATAAAATTATAAAACAATGCTTTTTTAGGGTATCTCAAAATAGTAGGGGTATCACAAGAGGGATGATATACTCTATCAAAGAAGATATGAAGGATAAGGGTATGGATACCTTAACTTATCTCATAGATGGTATGGAATATGATAGTATTATGGACTTAGCTATTCATAAATATAATGAATTTAAATTCGGTAGTCATGAAAAGATAGTAGGAATACAGAAAATAAAGAAATAGTAAGTTAGTCATAACAAATAAATGGTTCTTACACGCATGGAATAGAAAAGTGCCTTGAGATAGCACTTTTTTCTTTACAAAATAGTGAATTTATGATATTATAGGAGGCAAAATTAACTTTAGGGGGGTTAGTTATGAATGGTAGTGATGTATGGATGGAAACAGAATACCTAAACTTAACGATTAGTAAGGGTCGTATTTATCCATTGTTTAAAAGAAGTATAGATTTTTTGATGGTAAGTATTGCTGTTATCCTTCTTCTTCCTATATTTCTACTAATATCTATACTAGTAAAAGTAACTTCAAAAGGTCCTGTCATTTATAAACATAAAAGAGTAGGAAAAAATGGTAAAGATATTTATATATATAAGTTTAGAACAATGGTTTTTGATGCCGATAATTTTGATAAATATTTTACAAAAAGTGAATTAAAAAAGTTTAAGGAAAATTATAAACTAGAAAATGATCCAAGAATTACTATATTGGGTAAAATTCTTAGAAGAACATCCTTAGATGAACTTCCACAACTTTTTAATATCTTGAAAGGGGATATGGCATTAATAGGACCAAGACCAGTGATAGAAGAAGAATTAGAATATTTTAAAGAAAATAAAGAATTTATTCTTTCCATCTTACCAGGACTTACTGGATGGTGGGCTTGTAATGGTAGAAGCTGTAGAACGTATGATGATCGAGTAAAACTAGAAGTTTACTATGTAAAAAATATGTCTTTAAAGTTAGATATCAAATGTTTTTTTAAAACCATCATTACTGTAATAAAAAAAGAAGGGGCAAAATAAAAAAGGGTACAAAAAAGATGACTATATGTAGAGAAAGTATCCACATATAGTCTTTTTGATAAGGGTGATGTGTGATGAAATATAGTGTTTTAATGAGTGTATATAAAAAGGAAAATCCTATATGGTTTCAAGAAAGCATCGAAAGTATGCTGAATCAGACAATTAAAACAAATGATTTTGTTTTAGTGGAGGATGGTCTTTTAACAGAAGAGTTAGAAAAAATTGTTGTAAAGTATGAACAAGATTATTCTGATATTTTTCATGTGATTCGTTTAAAAGAAAATAAAGGATTAGGAAATGCGTTACGTATCGGGGTTGAGAAATGTAAAAATAGTTGGATTGCTAGAATGGATTCAGATGATTATTCTGTACCAAACCGAATCGAAAAACAGTTTGCTATGATAAAAGAAAATCCAAAGATAAATTTGATTGGTTCTTCCATTGCAGAGTTCACAGATGATATTCATAATGTAATTTCATATCGAATTCTACCAAATTGTCATGAAGATATAATCAAATACTCTAAAACAAGAAACCCTTTTGGACATCCTTCCATTCTTTTTCAAAAAGAGTTAGTATTAAAGGCTGGAAATTACCAAGACTATCATTTAGTAGAAGATTATGATTTATGGATAAGAATGATAGAAGCTGGTGCCATTTGTTATAACATTCCAGAAATATTAGTTTATATGAGAATTGACGATTATTTCTATCAAAGAAGAGGAGGACTTATCTATTTAAAATCGATTCTTGCATTTAAAAAGGAACAATATAAAAAAGGATATTATAGTTTATCTAATTATATCATTAGTGCAGGAAGCCATGTAATTAGTTGTTTTCTTCCTAACTCTCTTCGAAAACTTGTCTATCAAAAGATGTTAAGAAGGAGGAAGATATCATGAAAAAGATATTAGTAGTAGGTCTAACGGATAATCTTGGTGGCATTGAAAGTTTCTTTATGACTTATTATAGAAGGCTTGATAAAGGGAAGTTTCATTTTGATTTTGCGACTATATTTCAAAGAATTGCTTTTCAAGAAGAATTAGAAAAAGATGGTTGCAAAATCTATCCTCTACCTAATTTTAAGAGACATCCTTATCTTTATAGGAAAAAGCTCCAAAAGATGATAAAAGAGAATTCCTATGATGTTGTTCATGTGAATATGTTATCAGCTGCGAATATAATTCCACTTAAAGTGGCAAATTCTTTAGGAGTACAAAAAATCATTGCTCATTCTCATAATTCCAATATTCCAAAGGGAATTGTAAGAAAGATTTTACATCTAAGCAATCAGAAAAAAATAGGAAAGTATGCTAATACGCTAGTAGCTTGTTCCAAAAAAGCAGGGGATTGGTTGTTTGGAAAAAATACTACTTTTGCTCTCCTTTATAATGCAGTAGAAGTAGATAAGTTTAAATATAAGGAAAAGTATCGAAAACAGATAAGGAAAAAATTAAATATAGGAGATTCCTATTTAATTGGTCACATTGGAAGATTTTGTGAACAAAAGAATCAAGATTTTATTATAGATATATTAAAAAAATGTAATGATGAAAATAGAAATATCAAACTATTACTAATTGGCGATGGAAAAGAGAAAGGAAAGATAAAGCAAAAAATAAAATCACTTCATTTAGAGGAGTATGTTCTGTTTTTGGATAATACTTTAGATGTTTACCAGTATTACAGCGCATTTGATTTATTCATTATGCCATCCAAGTTTGAAGGTTTGGTAATCGTTGGTGTAGAATCACAAGCAAATGGTCTTCCCACTTTATTTTCAAATACTATTTCAAAAGAGATTCAGATAAATGATAATGTGGAGTTCTTAAGTATTAAGGATGCTACTATTTGGAAAGATAGAATACTAGCTTTAGCAAAAGATGATAGAAAGCGAAATCGAAAGTTAGATAGAGAAAACTTTAAAAAAGCGGGCTATGATATTGATACACAGACAAAATATTTAGAAAGAATATATGAGGAGGAGTAAGGTGAAATATGGAGTTATTGTTGTTTTGTATAATTATAATTAAATTAATTCGGATAAAATTGCCTCATATGCTCCATATTTCAAAATATAATTGTTTTTTTAAAGTCTATATCAAACGATTATTAAAAATTATTCTTTTATTTGATTATCAACTTGAGAATGTCAAAGTATATTATAAGTCAACAAAAGATACTATTTACAATAATTTAGAAGAAGGTGAGTTCTCATGAAAAAAGTATTATTAATTACACCAGGAATTTTACCAGTACCTGCTAGTATGGGAGGAGCGGCAGAGTATTTAACAGAACTATATCTAACAGAAAATGATAAATATCCTCAAGTAGAGTTTGATGTTGCTACTATTACATATCAAAAAGATGTAGAAAATCTTTATCACAATACTAAATTTATTTGGATAAAAGGATACAACTTAGGGTTTCGAATCTCTAGAGTGATAAGATATCTTTTGAATAAAATACTTCCATTTTATATCGATAACGCTTATATTCACAAAGTACTAAAAGTATTAAAGAAGAATCAAAAAAAGTATGATATTATCTTTATTGAAAATAATCCCCTTTTTGTAAAAAGCATTCGAAAGATAGATAAAGATACAAAGATTATTCTACATCTACATAATGATTATTTAAATAACAATTCTAAACACCATAAATATATTCTAGATCAGTGTGAATATATCTATACCGTAAGTGATTATCTTGGAAAAAGAGTACAAACCATTTATCAAACAGAAAAGGTAAAGACCCTATATAATGGGATTGAAATTGAAAAATTTCATCAAAAGAAAAAGAAAGAAGAAATCTTGGAGTTTCGTAAATCTTATGGTATTTCAGAAGAAGATTTTGTAATTTTATTTGCTGGAAGAGTGGTAAAGGAAAAGGGGATTTTCGAGTTGTTTACTGTTTTCAAAAAACTTATACAAAAAGAGGATCATATTAGGTTATTGATTGTAGGGAGTAAAGCTTTTCAAGGCAGTAAAAAAAATCATTTATCAGAAAGTTAATGCAATTATCAAAAGATTGCACTGGTAAAGTTATTTTTACTGGTTTTATAGATTATGCCAAAATTCCACTCGTTTATCAAGCCTCAAATGTCCTTGTAGTACCTTCTAATTGTGGTGATTCTTTTCCTACTACAGTAATTGAAGGAATAGAAAGTGGAATTTTCCAAATTGTAACGAATGATGGAGGAATTCCAGAAATAATCGAAGGAACAAATGCTAAAGTGATTGATAAAAATCATTTAGAAGAAGAATTGCTTGCTAGTTTAGAAGAGATAATTAATCATAAAGACAATATAAAAAGGATAGATTATCCAAAGAAAATATTAAACCGATTTAATCAAAAACGCTATGTTAAAGAATTATTAGAAAATATAAAATAGAGAGGAGTATCGATATGAAACAGAATATCGGAAATGTTTTATTTTTTATAGGTTTTTTCTTATTACAATTAAGTATTATATTTTTTAATGTAGAATTTCTACATTCGTATCTAAATGATATTAAGTTTCTCTCCTTAATTATTCTTGCAATAGGAAGTATTATTAAATTAAGTAAAATAAAAATAAGATTGAAATCTTTTGTTATTATAGTTCTTCTTTCTATAGTGGGAATTTACTCTTATTATAAAACAGAAGATACTCTATTTATTAAATTTTTCCTTGTTATGCTTTGTGCAAGTAATATTCCGTTTGAGAGACTAGTGAAGTATGATTTTATGATAAAACTTATTTTACTTATTTCTTTACTTTCTCTTTATTTTTTAGGATTTACTGATAGTTTTGTAGTAATGAGGGGAGATTTAATTAGAAAATCTTTTGGTTTCTATCATCCTAATACATTTGCTATGTATTTAACTCTTATCTATTTTGATTATATTTATTTAAAAAAATCTAATATGAAATACAGACATATATTGTTAGGTATTACCTTTGTCTTTATCATATTAAAATTTTCAGATTCTAGAACAGCAGTTCTTTGCTTAAGTTTATTTATCTTCCTCCTAATAGGTAAGAAGGTATGGATACAAATCATGAAGTCTAGGGTATGCTATTTACTGATTAAAAATTCATTTCTAATTGGTACAATAGTAACAATTGTGCTAACTACTATGTATTTAAATCATGATTTGTTTGCTAGAAGATTAAATCAATTATTTAGCTATCGTTTATATTTACAAGGTCTTTATTTATCAGAATATGATATTAGATTTTTAGGAAATCATATTACTTATATTACTACTTTAGATAGTGCCTATTTAAGGTTAATATTAAATTTTGGTGTTGCTGTTTCTTTACTTATCGATTATATCTATCGAAATATTATCAATTCCATTTTTTTCAAACTCGGAGAGGTAGTCG
>CANRVM010000075.1 GCA_947643295.1 uncultured Mycoplasmatota bacterium | reverse complement strand
ATTTTTAATTCCTCTTGTGAAAATAAGATGCCTAACTCTTCCTCTAATTCTCTTATCATCGCCTCTTCTAAACTTTCATAAGCTTTTACGTGTCCAGCACAAGGTCTCCATTTATTAGGAGAAAACTTTTTCGTTCCACTTCTTTTTTGAAGAAGAGTTTGTCCTTTATCATTGATAAGAAAACACCCTACCTCATTATGTAATAAATTTTTCTTATGAGCTTCTTCTTTATCCATTACTTCACCTGTGAAGAGTCCTTTCTTATCAACAATTTCGATTAATTCCATTATCTTACTCCTTTAGCTATTTTTTCTTTTGTTTATCTCTAATCTTATTATACCTTATTTTTATTTATCAGTCATTATGTTTAACACAACTTAACATAAAAAGAACAATCCCTCTACTTATGGTTCTACTTCCAGCACAAAAATCTATTATGAAGATATTTTATCATCCTTTATTTTTTCTAAAAATGACTCTATATTCTCTGTAAGTATTTTGGCTTTGTTATTTTCCTTAATCATTTTACTTACTATTTTTACCATAATCTTATCAAAACCTTTTTGCTTTTTGGTATCTAATTCTCCTCCAAAGGAGTCAAAGGCAATCGCATTTTCTAATAAATCTTTCGGAATATTTTGTTCAAAGTAAGTTTTAAAATTTTCCTGAAAACAACAACAAATAAAATAAGCCGTTCTCTTTCTTTTTAAGCATTCCTTATTTCTTAATATAAAATCTTTTATCTTCTTATCTAGTAATCCCATTCGAATAGGACTTCCTATGATAATACAATCATACTCTTCTATCGATTTTGATAAATTATAAATAGAAACTGCTTCCATATCTTTTCGTTTCTGTTTGATATAAGTAACACATTTTTCTACTGTTCCTGTTTTACTCGCATAAATAATTAATGTTTTCATCTATCCTCCAAAATAATTCCCTCATTCTAATTTATAAATATTCACTACTATTATTGTATGATAAATTTTACCTATATTCAATCAATTTCTTTTTCGAAATGATTCAAAAATACGGTAATCATCTATGACTTTTTCTACTTTCCTTAAAACTTTATTTGGATAATAAAAAAACCATCCTGATAAACCGCTTTTATTTCTCCATTCATTAACTCTACAAATTGTTTTGCAATAGATAAACCTATTCCATTTGCTTTTTCAGCATTTTCTACGGTATAGTATCGATTAAATAATTTTTCTAGACTTACCTTATCTAGAATAGAGGTTCTATTTGAAAACTCTATCATCCCTTCTTGATCCAACTTTATCCTAAAGTCACCTTCCCCATATTTTATTCCATTCGAGATGATATTTTCAAATACTCTTTTTACTAGAACTTCATTTAAGAATGTTCTTACTTTCTTTTTACAGATATCAATCGTTGGTGTGATATGATATTTTAAAAATAACCCATAAAAACTAGCTACCACATCTTCTAACAAGTCATTTAAAACGACTTCCTTTTTTTCTAGACTTTGAAACGTATCCATTCCCTTTGAAAAATCAAATAACTCGTCCGAAAGAAAAGTCAATTCTTCTACTTTTCTATTTATTATTTTTATATACTTACGTTGTTTCTGGTTTAGATTCTTATCTTCTAATAAATCAAGATAACCTCTTATGGCAGTAAGAGGTGTTCTTAAATCATGTGAAATAT
The DNA here is from genome assembly GCA_947643295.1 of uncultured Mycoplasmatota bacterium. Next base: position 3,913 of record CANRVM010000075.1, on the reverse strand, counting down.
TAGTGATAGATGATTTTAATTCTTGGTTTCCTTGTTTATATTCGATTTCTAACTTTCGCAATTTTTTTAAGTTTTCATTTAATGTAGTAGCGAGTCTTTTTAACTCTTTATCCTTTGTATTTATCGTAATTAGGCAATTCGTATCAGTATCAATCATTTCTGGTAACATTTGACAGATATTTTTTAGTTCTCTTTTCATGATTCTTATTTTCATGATTAAGAATATAGAAATACCACAAACAATTAAAAAGAAAGAAAACCAAATATTCATCATCATCACCTTCTTATCTTAATTCTTTTTTTCGAAATAAAATTAGTCCTACTCCAGTAAATATCACTATCATTCCTAAAGAATAAAGTGGAAAAACACTTAGATTTGGTGTCATTCTTCCCGCTATTTGGAACATTTGACCAGCTGGATTCACATCAAGTAAAGTTTTATATAACATTCTTTTTTCTTTACTTGGGTATTTAGGATTTGGTACTGTTTTTATTTTTGTCTCGCCATCTACTATGGATGCTTCTTGTATCGTTTTTGGAGTTTCTAAAATATTAAGACAAGTTAGAGCTACCATCATTAAAAGAAAAGCTAACAAAATGGAAGCTATTGCTGTAATTGTTTTATTCGAAATAACACTAGCCAAAAAAGTAAAGATACTAGAATAGGCAATCACTGTTACAAAGATACACCCTAACAACATAAGTAAATCTCTAAATTCCATAGTGATATCACCAAATAGTGGTATTCCAAGACAAGCAACTATTCCTAAAAATAAAACATATGAAGCTAAACTTGTTAGTACAATAAGGATGAAATTAGATAAATAAATATGAATTCTTTTATGACCTATCATAATTTTATTTCTTATTGTTCCATCCGAATATTCTACTCCTAAAAATAAACTAGTAAATATTGCAATAACAATTCCTATCATAGTAGAATAATTCAGCATAATTTGCTCTACTTCTATGATATCATGATATGTTTTCATATCACTGTATCTCGTATAAATCATAAACAAAGCAAGACCAATACTAAACAGAGAAAGTATCCAAAACAATCGATTCTTTCGTAATCTTGTAAAACCAGCATCTAATAATTTAATCATTCTTACTACCTCCAATTAAATTCATGTAATAATTCTCTAATGACTCTTCTTGCTCATGAACCTCTTCTGCAACTAAATTCTTCTTCGATAAGTCCATAATAAATTGGGATAAATTATGTTTCCCATAAACGTTAATTGTTTTCGAATCAATTACTTCATAAGAAATTTTCTTTTCTTCAAAATACTTTACAAACTCTTTTTGATTCTTTACCTTTAACTTTATTTTATGCTTCAATTTTTTCATCAAATCTAAACTAGCGATTTCTTTGATAATACTTCCATGGTCCAAAAATCCATAATGAGTAGCTATTTTCGATAATTCATCTAGATAATGGCTAGATATTAAGATGGTTATTCTTTTTTCTTTATTCAGTTTTAAAATCAACTCTCTCATTTCAATGATTCCTTGTGGATCTAAACCATTAATGGGTTCATCCAAAATTAAGAAATCTGGATTACTGGCAAGAGCGATAGCAATTCCTAGTCTTTGCTTCATTCCTAAAGAAAAATTCTTTGCCTTTTTCTTTCCAGTACCCTCTAGTCCTACTAATTTTAGTAATTCATCTATGCCATCAAGACTTGGCATTCCAACCAATTTATATTGTTCTATCAGGTTATCTTTTGCGCTCATTTCTTTATAAATAGAAGGGGTTTCAATGATTCCTCCCATTCTCTTTCTAACCCTTAAAATATCACTAGGACTATCTTTTCCATATATTGCATAAGTCCCGTTTGTTGGTTTTTGTAATCCACAAATGATTCGAATTAATGTTGTTTTTCCTGCTCCATTCCTTCCAATCAGACCATATATCGCACCCTTTTCAATATGGATATTAACGTCATTTAAAACTTTAAAATTTTTATATTTCTTTTCAAGATGCTTCGTTTCTAAAACTATTTCCATAATCTTTCTCCTTTCTAATGTTCATTTTAATAGAAAAGTGTTAAGAAAATGGTTAAGATTTTGTTAAGATTTTGTTAAAATTTACTCTTTTATTTTAAACCCAATTCCCCAAATGGATTCGATATACTCCATATTAGTATGCTTTCGAATCTTTCTCCTAATATTACTCATATGTACTCTTAAGGAAGCTTCATCACAATCTTCGGTATCCATTCGTATCAAATCTAATAATTTATTTTTAGTAATCACTTGGGTAGGATTTAATAATAGTTGTTTGATAATTGCATATTCTGTTCTTGTTAAGCCTATTTTCTCATTAGAAACAAAAAGAGTATGATTATCATCTACTAATTCTAATTCTTTGTATCGTAATTTCTCATGCAAACTAAATCTCTCATTTTTTCTTAACTGAACTTCGATTCTTGCTAGTAACTCCTTACTATCAAAAGGTTTTGTGATATAGTCACTCGCTCCTTTTAATAAACAGCTTACTTTATCATCACTACTTGCCTTTGCACTTAAGACTATCATAGGGATATTTTTTATTTTGGTAAGTATCTCTTCTCCACTAATTCCAGGTAACATAAGATCAAGTAATATTAAATCATATGATTCTTTTTCTAGTAACAATAATGCTTCTCCTCCGGAATAAGCATGATAAGTAAGATAGTTCTTTGATTTTAATAATTCTTGTAAGATATGATGAACACTACTATCATCTTCTACGATTAATATTTTTTTCAATTTCCTCACCCTTTTTGTATATGAAATATCAACTAGAAAGACTCCTCTTAAAAAATATTTTAATAATTAATTTTTTTCTAATGCGAAGACTTTTTTAGGACAAAGTGCTATGCATTTGCCACAAGCAATACATTTTGTTTCATCCACTTCTGGTGCTTCCCCCTCTTTTTGAGATAAGGCGGTAACAGGACAAATATTAACTGCTTTACACTGATGATTTTTTGGGCATTTATCTTTTCTAATACATAGATTTTTATCTAATTTCTTACTCTTACCATTATTTACTTTATGAGCAGTAATAATGGTATAACTACTAGCATTAATAGTAATTTTAATTGAATCGGTTTCACAATACCAATTTTTACCTTCTTGATAGATAATACAATCTCTATTTAAAATTTTATGAATACAATATTTTACAACATCATTTGTATCCAAACAAAGATTCTTTTTTATCCTATCAACACCTAAATCTGTTGTATGAATTTTATCTAAGTTCAATAACAATACTTCTTTTTGTACCAATTTATTTCCTCCCCATCCTAAATTTTAATCTTATCTATTTTCTCGTGAAAGATACATCATCTTTTCTTTTAATTAATTGATAGACAATTGATTGTTTTTAATTTCATTTAGTCTTAATTATTATATCACAAAAAGTAAAATGTTACCTTTTTACTTTTTAATTCTTTTTGACAATTAATGGAATAAGTAATTCTAATTTTCACCCAATCTTTGATAATTATCTTTATCTTATAACTAAAATAATAGTCCTTTTTAAAAGTGAAATAATAATGTTAATCTTAAAGACTAGGAATAAGAAAACCAATTATAATAAATGAAACTTAGCAAGATACTATCAATAACTAGTGTAACTATACTTTCTACTATTGATGAATCTTATCTAGTTTTTTATGTTAGAAAAGAGAAGTTATAACTATCTAGTACTAAAATATTTTCTATTGTAATGGACTAGTCCTTATCAATTAGGACAATATAGTTGGAGAGTTAAAAATTTGATAATTACTTATTTTACCATGATTGGCACACTAAAAAGTCTACTTTTTGTAGACTTTAAATAAAAATATAGAACAAAAATAGTAATAGACTTCTTGCGTAACTATATTATAGGCATAAATTATAAAAATTGCAAATT
>CANRVM010000074.1 GCA_947643295.1 uncultured Mycoplasmatota bacterium | reverse complement strand
TCAGCAGCAGACTCATCACGAACTTCACTAATACCATCGATTTTTTTATCAATACGAATATCATCCATCTTTTTTACCATTAAAGATTTATTCGATTCAAAAGGAATTTCGGTAATTACAATAGAAGTTTTGCCTTTTTCTTTTTCTATCGTATACCTACTTCGAATTACAATTCTTCCTCTACCTGTTTCATAAGCTTGTCTGATACCATCTAAACCTTCCACAATTCCCCCTGTTGGAAAATCAGGCCCTTTTACATATTTCATTAACGTATCCAAAGAACAATTCGGATTATCAATCCGATGAATGGTAGCATCAATCACTTCTCCTAAATTATGAGGAGGAATATTAGTAGCGTATCCTGCAGAAATACCTTGAGCTCCATACACTAAAAGTGCAGGAAATCTAGCTGGTAAAACGGTAGGCTCTTCTGTTGTATCATCAAAGTTGGGAGCAAATTCAATGGTATTTTTATCAATGTCTTTTAACATTTCATTTGATATTTTAGAAAGTCTTGCTTCCGTATAACGATAAGCAGCTGGACTATCTCCATCAATAGAACCATTATTACCATGCATATCAATATAAGGAAGTCTCGTTTTCCAAGGTTGTGACATCCTAACCATCGCATCATAAATAGAGGTATCACCATGTGGATGATAATTACCAATCACATCTCCAACCGTTTTTGCACTCTTTCGATATCCTCGATCATAAGTATTTTTTTCCTTATGCATCGAAAATAAGATTCTTCGTTGAACTGGTTTTAATCCATCTCTTGCATCTGGAATAGCACGTTCTTGGATAATATATTTGGAATAGCTACCAAAACGTTCTCCCATAATATCTTCTAGTGTATAATCATAAATTTTCTCCATTATTTCATCTGTTTCTGTTTTTCTTTTTGACATATTATCACCTAACTTCTATTTCTACTCTTTCTTCATCTAGAATGTTTTAACCTTACTTATCGATATCTCTTCTATGATTATTACTTACTATTGGTGATAGTTACTTCTTTTTGATATCATTTTTATTTATAAATTTCTTTAGTGTCATCTCTACATCAATAGAGATTTCCATATTGAAATTCATACAATTTAAAATTTCTCACCACTTTTATATTTCATACTCGTCTTCTAGAGTAAACTCTACATTTTCATCAATCCATTCTTTACGAGGTGGAACATCATCTCCCATTAAAATAGAGACACGTTTTTCAGCAAGCTGAGCATCTTCAATATTCACTCTAATTAATGCTCTTGTTCCTGGTTTCATGGTAGTATCACATAACTGATCCGCATTCATCTCGCCTAAACCTTTGTATCTTTGGATATCGCATTTTTTACCCTTAGACTTTTCTTTCATTTCTTCTATGGTATAAGCATAATCAATACTTTTACCGCTTTGTATTTTAAATAGTGGAGGAAGGGCAACAAAAAGTCGTCCGTCTTCTATTAATGGTTTCATATAACGATAGAAAAACGTTAATAACAAACACTGAATATGCCCTCCATCTTCATCTGCATCACTCATGATAATGACTTTAGAGTACTCACAATCTTCAATAGAAAAATTAGAGCCATATCCTGCACCTATGGTATAAATCATAGTATTGATTTCTTCATTTTTTAAAATGTCTTCTTCTTTTGTTTTCTCTGTATTTAATACTTTACCTCTAAGAGGAAGGATAGCTTGATATTTTCTGTCTCTTCCTTGTTTTGCAGAACCGCCTGCTGAATCTCCCTCGACTAGAAATAACTCTTTTTTTGTTTTATCTTTACTTTGAGCAGGAGCAAGTTTTCCAGAAAGACTTCTTTCTTTATTATTCTTTGTCTTTCCTTTTCTTGCTTCTTCTCGAGCACGTCTTGCAGCCTCTCTTGCTATTTTACTTTTTAATGATTTATTAATAATTTCGGTTGCTACTACTTTATTTTCTTCTAAATAAACTTTGATTTGTTCTGTTACAATGGAATCTACTACCACTCTTGCTTGAGGTGTTCCTAACTTTCCTTTGGTTTGTCCTTCAAATTGCAATAAAGACTCTGGAATTTTCAAACTAATAACAGCCGTTAATCCTTCTCTTACATCACTACCTTCTAAAGCTTTTTCTTTTCCTTTAATAAAGCCATTCGATTTTGCATAATCATTAAAAACTCTAGTGAGCGCTGTTTTAAAACCAACTTCATGACTTCCACCATCTACTGTTTTTACATTATTAACAAAACTTACAATACTTTCATGATAAGTATCTGTATATTGCATTGAAATATCGACTTCTATTTTATCTTTCATACCATTAATGGATAACACTTTATGAAGTGTATTTTTTCCATGATTTAAATCTTCTACAAATTCTTCGATTCCCCTCTCATAACAAAATTTAGAGGTTCTATTATCTTCTTCATCAACCACTTCTATAGTGATTCCTTTTAAAAGAAAAGCGGATTCCTGCATCCTTTCACATATCGTAGTAAATGAAAAATTAGTAGAAGAGAATATTTCATCATCAGGCAAAAAACGAACTGTGGTACCTGTTTTGTTTGTAGTCCCAATCTTTTTTAGGGGAGTAGTTACCTTTCCCCCATCTTCAAAGCGAATATAGTACTCTTCTTTATCTTTTTTTATCGTTACTTCCATCCATTTTGATAAAGCATTCACCACACTAGAACCCACTCCATGAAGCCCTCCAGATACTTTATATCCATTTGACTCAAACTTTCCTCCAGCATGTAAAACCGTAAAAATAACCTCAGGAGTAGACTTTCCAGATTCATGCATTCCAGTTGGAACTCCACGACCATGGTCTTCCACACTAACACTTTTATCTGAATGAATCGTAATTTTAATATAATCACCATATCCATTAATCGCTTCATCTACGGAATTATCAACAATTTCCCAAACAAGATGATGCAACCCTCTTTTATCTGTGGAGCCAATATACATTCCAGGTCTTTTTCTAACAGCTTCTAATCCTTCTAAAACCTTAATTGATGATTCATCGTATTTTTGTCCCATGTTAACTCCTCCATTACTTTCCATAATCAATTATACACAAAAAAAAGTCAAACATCAAACAATTTGACTTTTTTTTACAAATGCTTCCCTATTTCACATTTTCTAAATGATAAGTCTTAATGAATTCTTCTAAATGAGCTGTATCAGATAGATTAATAACATTAGCATATAGTTTTCCATCCTTCATATAAATAACTGCTGGATATCCAAAATCTGGTGGATTAATTTCAATTGATTTTAATGTTGCAATATATTCTTTATTAGAATAATCTTCCACATCATATACTAAATAATTAATTTTTTTACTATCTAAATAATCTTTCATTTTATCACAGTTTTTACACTTTTCCTTATCACTGCTTCCAATAAATACCACTTTTGTTTCTGCTTTTTGTATTATCTTTGAAAAGTCCACTTTTTGTTTTGCTTCACTTTCACTTTTCGTTCTAGTTACAATAACAATTGCAATTGCGATAAGTAGTACAATTGCTATTACAATAATAATGATATTTTTTTTCTTATCCATTTCTTTTTTATTTAAAGCTCCCATATTTTTATTGCCCATCTTTATCCTCCTTCTTTTTCTCTAAAACAAAGGTATAAGCATCTTTACACTTTTGTTCTATCACTATATTTAAACTAGCTTCCTTATGAGCTTCAATTTCTGGTATGTCGTAACTACTTCTACATAATACATCTCCCATACTACTTAAGAAAACCACATCCACTACTTCACCCATAAAGGTTATACTGGTAGTATTTGATATATCAGCAATAAGATGATCTGATGTTTTCTGTATATTCGTAATCTTCAAAGTACCATATCTCTTATCAGAAGTAAAACTAGTTTCATATTCTTTTTTTTCTTCTAGGAGTTTATTATTTTTTAAATAAATACCATAAAAGACAAAAAGAACAATTAGAAGTATCGCACCAATGAATGCAGACTTTTTGTTAACCCTCTTTTTCGCTTCTTTCTCCAAATACTTCACCTACCTTAACTTATTTTATCATAAGAATGAAAAAAAATAAATATTTTACTACTTATTTTTTTCTAAAAATGAAGATACCTCTTGAAAGGTAATCATAAAATCTTTAAAGTTCGTTTCAAACCATGTTACATCTAATTGATGCTTAAAAAAAGTATATTGTCTTTTTGCATAATTCCTAGTATCTTTCTTTATTTGTTCTAATACTTCTTCAAGTGATTGATTTCCAAATAAATATCCTCTGAATTCTTTATAACTAATTGCACTATTTAATACTCTAGATTTTTCATAGTATGGTTGTAATTTCTCAATTTCTTTTAATAATCCATCTTCCATCATTTTCTCTACCCTTTGATGAATTCTTTCATAAAGAGTTTCTCTTTCCGCTTTGAGACCAATTATTCGAATCGGATATAACACTTCATCTTTTTTATCAGGCATTTTTGGGTTGTTTTCTAATCGATTTAGTGTTCTTACTAATCTTTTTCGGTTATTAATATGAATCTCAATCGCAGAATCAATACTTTTTATCTTTTCATATATTTCTTCATTAGTTAGATTTTCATAAGAATTTTTTATTTTCTCTTCCTGAAATTCATAGTTATATAAAGCGGCCTTAATATAAAGTCCTGTACCTCCAACTATAATAATTCTTTTTCCTCGTTTATCAATATCCTCTATTAATTTTCTAACATCCTTTTGATAATCATAAACAGTATATTCTTCATTAGGATTTTTTACATCCATTAAATGATGTGGAATATTTTCTCTTTCTTCTATAGTGGGTTTTGCACTTCCAATATCAAGACCTTTATAAATACTGACAGAATCTCCATTAATGATTTCAGCATCTAATTTTTTAGCAAGCATAATGCTTAACTTTGTTTTTCCAATCCCTGTTGGACCAACAATTACAATAATTTCTTTCATTTCCTCTTTCCTTCCTATTAAAATAAAATCCATATCTATTTTTGCAAGAGATTCTAATTATTTTATAAATAATTCCATTATTCTAATCAATACTTCTTTTAAATAACTTTTCTAAATCATACTTTGTGTAAGTAATAATCGTTGGCCTTCCATGTGGACAAGTAAATGGATTTTCACATTTTCTTAATTCATTAAGAAGAAACTTCTGGTCATCATAAGAAATATAGTCATTTGCTTTAATAGACATCCTGCAAGCCATAGTAGCAGCCATTTTATAAACAAATAAATCAAAATCAAATGATTCTTTTTCTATTATAATATCAATTACTTTTCGAATACATTCCTCAGCATTTTGATAATCTCCGATATAACTTGGATGACTTCTTACTACAATCGTATTCATTCCAAATTCCTCAGTCAAAAAACCATACTCTTTTAAAAGGTTAAAATGATTCTTTATGATTAAAAATTCATTAGGAGCTAACTCTATCTTGATAGGAACTAATAAATCAATAACTGTTACTTTTTTCTTTAATGCTTTTAGTACTTTTTCATAATTAATACGTTCTGCTGCAGCATGTTGATCAATAATATACATCCCATCTTCATTTTCAGCAATAATATAAGTAAGATAAACAATTCCTTTTGGAGTCATTTCTTT
>CANRVM010000073.1 GCA_947643295.1 uncultured Mycoplasmatota bacterium | reverse complement strand
TAATTGAAGGAATAGAGTACCTATATGGGGATACAGAAGAGCAAAATATCATAGATAAAAAAGAGCTAGATGTAGAAAGTAGTAAGCTAGAAAAAGAGTTACAAGATAAATACTATCTAGATTGTGAGGAAGAAAAATTACCTTTTGCCTATGTTCCAGAACAATTATTTTTAAAATTAAAAAATCATCAATCTATCTTACCAGAAATAGATGAAAATATGATGGAAGAAATAAAAAAAGAAGAAGATATAACTACTAATGAGTTGAAGGATGAGGTAGATGAAAGCATTCCTTTTGATTTACCTGTAGAAGTAGAACAAGAAATAGCAATAAAATCAGAAGAATTAGAAGATAACGGTTATTTTTATAAAGAAGATGAAAAAAAAGTAAGAGGTATTATTGTTAGAAGTGATCAATTTATGAAATTAGCATTATCAAGAAGAAGACAAGAAGGAGTCCTTGAAGAAGCCAAAGAGTTTCGAAAAGATGAAGTAAAAAGAAAAAGAGAACAAGAACATAAAAAGAAACTAGAAGAATCTAAAGTAGTTTTGAATATTTAAGAAGTACACTACAAAACAGGAGAGAAAATCACGAATAAAGGAATTGATAAATAACAAATCAGTAATTATTGTAACATCTCTCTTACAACTGATTATATTTATCAAAAAATACGAATATGGAAAATAATGATATTGAAATGTTGTTTGATGATAATAATGAGAATACAAAGCCAGTGGAAGTAGTGGATAGTGGAGCATTCTCTGTTGTAACAGAAAAAGTAATGAATGAAGATATTCAATCTGTTAATGTTACAGGAGGTGTTAAAGTTCAACCTGAACAACTAGACTATAATGAATATAGAAAATCATTAAGTAGTTTTTACTCTATATCAAATAGTGATAACTCACTAATTTTAACATTTATAGTTGATCATATAAAATGTAGAAGTACTTTATCGTTAAAGAATTCAAATGGACAAGAGGATATTAAATTAAGTGGAGAATTTGCTTATAATAATGAATTTATTGAGAATATGCTAATTCCTTCTATTTATGAATATAATCAATATAACCAAATATTCTCATCTAACATTGAGATACTAGATGGAGATAGAGCTAATTTTGTAGCGAGAACTAGTAATAATGATAGTATTATTGTAATGGGAATAGATATGGCTTTAGCGAATCGCTTAAAAGATATGGTCACGATAAAAGAAGAAAATAGGGAACCAGTAGATGTGATTGGTACTGTTCCTAATCAAAAAGGTATCAGTAATTATTTAGTTATTATTCTTACAATGATTACAATAGGAATGACTTTGATAGGTACAATATTCTTTACGATTATGTCAAATAAATAATTCTTAGTTTTACTAGGAATTTTTGTTTTTTTCGATTATAATAATAAATGTAATTAACGGTTTTAATGGGTGATGTTATGAAGTTATATGTGAATAATCTTTCGAAAAGTTTCCATCAAAAAGAAGTATTAAAAGAAATTGATTATACTTTTTCAGATAATAAAATCTATGGATTAATTGGTAAGAATGGAGCAGGGAAGACTACTTTTTTTAATTGCATAAATGAAGATATTAAAAAAGATAGTGGTCATATTATATTAGAATATGAAAATAGAAAAATTCCATTAACCTCTAATGATATTGGATATGTTATTTCTACACCAATTGTTCCTGAATTTTTAACGGGGAGAGAGTTTATTGAGTTCTTTATAGAAGTAAATAAAGATAGAATAAAGAATTTAAAGAGTATGGATGATTACTTTGATTTAGTAAAGTTATCAGTAGAGGACCAAAATAAATTATTAAAAGATTATTCTCATGGTATGAAAAATAAAATTCAATTACTTATTATTATCATAGAAAATCCAAAGGTTATTTTACTGGATGAACCATTAACTTCCATTGATATTGATGTTCAAGAAGATTTAAAAGAATTATTTAAAGAAATGAAGAAAGACCATATTTTCATCTTCTCTACTCATATTTTAGAGTTAGCTCTTGATTTATGTGATGAAATAGTAGTACTAAAGAATAAAAATTTTGAATTAATAGAAAAAAAAGATCTGAATATCAAAAGATATAAAGATAAAATTATAAAGGAATTAAGAGATTCTAATGATTAGAGCTTTTCTTTTATCTCTTAAAATAGATTACTTTAGTGCTATTAATTCATTTCTCTATTCTTTTCAAAAAATAAAATTTCTAGATAAATTTCTTCATACACTTTATAAAAAGACTGGATTCAAAATATTTCTTTCTGTTCTCTCTAGTATCTTAACCCTTCTAATGAATGTATTATTAGAAGCAATTTATCTTTTTATTATCTATAAGATGAGTCATTATCTTTCGAAAGAAGATGTTTTTCTTACCTTTTTACATATTTATTTTATCTTTACTTTGATTGGGATGTTTATTCATACTAGTTTATTAGAAATAGGACCTAAGCATTATACCAATATTTGTCTTTTATCAATGGATGCGAAAGACTATTTGTTAAGTCATTTATTTTATAAAAATATGATTCATTTTTTCATTCATACCATTCTTTTATATCATCTAATTCAAAATCTCGATGGAAATCTGTTTTTTTGTTTACTTCTACCAATGATTTCTTTTTTCTCTAAGATGGTGGGAGAGATGATTAATTTAAAATATTATTCTAAGACAAGAATTAGAATACCAGAAAACTATGTTCTTTATTTTTCAGTTGTAATCTCTCTTTTAGGTGTTTCTTTTTTGCCGTATTTTGCATTTTTTATTCCGAGTAATTTTTATTCTTTTATAACCATTTTACTATTATTTTTATTTGTTTATAGTGTTTTCTACTTGTTTACTTATCAGGAATATAAACAAATCGTAAAAGAGATTCTTCATACGAGAGTACTTTCTAATAGTACTAATTTTCAACCAAAAGATTTGGTACAAATAAAAGACAAACAAAAAGAAATCTCAACTGATAAATTAAAAAATAAAAAAGGATATGATCGATTGAATACCATTTTCTTTGAAAGACATAAAAATATTCTTCTAGATAGTTCTATCAAAATCTCTATATTTCTTACAATACTAGGTATATTTGGCATTTTCTATTTCAAAAGTAATCAAGCAATGATAGAGAAGGTATCTTTCTTTTTTGAGAATTATTTAGGAACTCTTATCCTCTTTTTATATTTTATAAATAGAGGAGGTATTATTACCCAAGCGATGTATATGAATTGTGATCATGCGATGCTCCGATATAATTTTTATCGTAATCCAGATGTTATTACTTCTATGTATCAAAAAAGGGTGAAAACTGTTACAATGATTAATTTGATGCCTGCTTTAGTAATTGGTATTTTACTAGTAATATATGGTTACTTATTTACGGATTACTCTATTCTTTCTTTGTTTAGTTTATTTTTATCTAGTTCTATACTTAGCATCTTCTTTTCTGTTTTCTATTTAATGACATATTATATATTTCAACCATATAATAGTGAATTTAGAATGACTAGTTTTTCTTATTCTTGTTGTCATTTTCTTCTTTCTTTTGTTTGTTTTTTTCTTATTAGAATACCAATTTCTAATGAACTATTATTACTAAGTATTAGTTTATTAACGTTTCTTTTAATCTTACTATCTAATTACTTAATAAAGGATAAATCCAGTTATACCTTTCGAATTAAGTAGATGTGGAATATCTTTATTCTTTATCTCGTATAGTAGTAATAGGAGTGATGTGTCAAATTGATTTTTATTGACATTCTTTATTTATTCTTTTTACAAGAAACCATGTAAATTGACTAAATATAGTATTTATGGTAGTATATTGATAATTAATTTTATTAATTAGAGGTGAATTTCATTGATTAAAAAGAAGTTAATGAGTCTGACTTTAGTGGTTCTTGGTATTACGATGATATCGGTTGCCCTAATAATAGATGATAATAATGGTTTAAAAAGAAGAGTTGTTAAGACAGAAAGTTCCAATATAAATGTGATTAATATGTCATCTTCTAATAGAGAAGTAGAAGTACAAATCATTGACAATCCAGGAATATCTAATGATACTACAGCAAGTATTAAAGAGTTATCGATGGAGCAAGCTCCTCAAGCGGAATATATTCCACCCCGTGTTGAGGTGTATGAAGGGATGACTATAGAGGAATTAAGTGATAAATTAAATAGGAGTTTAGGAACTTCTTATTTACAAGGAAAAGGTAATGTTATCGCAACAAAATGTATTGAACTAGGAGTAGACCCATATGTAGCAACTGCGATTATGTTACATGAGACAGGATGTCGGTATAAATGTAGTAATCTAGTAGTAAAGTGTAACAATGTTGGAGGACAGAAAGGAAGCCCAAGTTGTGGCGGAGGCAGTTATAAATATTATGCTAGTCTAGAGGATGGAATCGTAGGACACATTGAAAACCTATATTATCGTTACTATTCTAGAGGACTTAATACCGTAGAGACAATAGGCCCTAGATATGCAGAAAGTAAAACATGGGTATCTAAAATTAATTGGTATATCGATTTAGTAAGAGCTAGTTAGAAAAAGATGGAAAGTGTTAAAATTGACAAAATCACTGATTTATGATATAATTTGCTAGTAATTTGGTTATGGCACACTATTCTAGTCAATTACTTTATTATGAAGACGGGATTAAACAACCGTTAAAGAGCATATCTGTGAAACCTCTGGTGTTTGCTTCTTACGCCCAGTTTGGGGTGGATGCTGGGGGGAAGAGGTATAGGGCGCTCGTAATGGCATACGATAAACGACCCTATACTTCGTGGAGACCTAAACTTGTAGTAAGCCTATACGTGAGAAACTGATGGACTTATTACGAATTAGGATTGAACCTACATTGTGGCGAAAGTTATGTGTAGTGTAGCTTGTCCTGAGTGATGATATTGGGATAAATGATCTGATTTATTAAGGTGGCCAACTCTAATAAATTCTGCGTTTTGAAATTATTATTGCAAAAAGGAATTAATAATAAAGATTGGTGAGGAAATCTCCTAGAGTGATGTTAATATGGGATTGCAGTGGGTACTAAGTGGTAATCAAGTCATATGTTTTGGTAACGACATATTGATTTCTTTAAAGGGGAACCGCATTTCTGGTAACGGACTTGTAGAAATCAGGGAAATCCTACTTGACCTAAGGCTCAAAGTTTACTATATTAACAGCCATCGATAAGAGGTATAATATATACTTCTTTTTTTTATGTTTCAGTGGTATAATGAGGACTAGGAGGATGAAATGATTTTTAGAAATAAAAAACAGAAAAAATTATCTGAATTATATAACTTGTTGGTTCAAACAAGAAGAAAAGAGAAAGTCAAGAAAGCATTTGTGGATAAAAAGTGGATTTTTACTATTGTACTGATTTCTTTTTCCATTTCTTTTGCTTTATCTTTTATATCAGAGACAACAATTCCAAATCTGAGTTTGTTATTAGGAATCATTGTGACTCTTTTCTTTGTCCTTGTGGGTGTCATTTTTGATATTATTGGGGTAAGTGTCACAACAGCTGATCAAAAGGTATTTAATTCCATGAATTCTAGAAAAGTAAAAGGTGCTGATATTGCGATTAAATTTATCAAAAATAGTGAGAAAGTATCTAGTTTTTGTTGTGATGTCATTGGAGATATTTGTGGTGTTATTTCAGGTTCATGTGCTGTTACGATTTCACTTTTACTATATGAAGCAATTGGTG
>CANRVM010000072.1 GCA_947643295.1 uncultured Mycoplasmatota bacterium | reverse complement strand
ATATTAGGGCAATCCTTAGGACCAGTTAAGTTAGCAGGATGATAAAAATCTTTTATTGTTTGAAAATTAGTGATTGGCCATGTTTGATTTCCAAAGACATCTTCTGAAGTACATTGAGAAACAGTAGCAGTTATCACGGTTAGTTTATCTTGGCAAACGGTAAATTCTACCACTTTCTGTTCATCTTCTACTAGGTGAGCACTAAAATCATTTTCCTCATCCACTTCTTGAAAATCAGTGTGAACTTTTCTCTCTTCTCTTATTAGCACCTTATTTTTACCTTTCACTAATTGAAATGAAATTTTTTGTTCTTCATAATCCATCTCTTCTTCATGAAAAAGAGATTCTATTTCCAATTGGAGAAGGTTAGATGATTTAGACCAATCAGATAGTTTTACTTGGTGATCTTCCATTTCGATATTTGCCATCTTTAAAAATTCAAGCATGGTTATCATTTTATCTATATTTTTCATTTGTTTTCTCCCTTTAAAATGATAATTTAACAATAAAAATAAGATTTGTCAATATAATGAAAAAAATAGCTATTGTGAATAGACATCTGATTGATCCTTTGTTATAATTATCTTAATATGATGATAAGGTAAGTGATATTTTATGAGTCGTAAATCTATTCGATTAAAAAGAAAAATTCAAGTAGAAAAAGAACCAGAAAAAGAAGAAAAAAATTTAGAAGGTGTTCAAGTAGCTCTTTCGAAAGCTGTTTCAAGAGAATTAAAACATAGTATTTTATCTATTTTTTTAGTAGTGATTGTCATATTATCTTCTTCTTTTGCTATTTTTACATCAATACAAAAAGGAGAGAATTATAATTCTATTACTGTTGGAATTTTAAAGATTGATTTTTCACAAGATACTGCCAATACTCTTAATTTAAATGGGGCTTATCCAACACCTGATGTAAATGGTTTAGAAACAGAAGGGTATTCTTTTAAGATATCCAATACAGGTAACTTGAATGCCCAATATAAAATTAGGATAGTGGATGATATGGAAATAATCAGTGAAGATGGTTGTGCTTCTAATTTATTAGATAAATCGAAAATAAAAGTTAGTATCAATGGCGGTGTTCCCTTTCTTTTAGATTCCAAATCTTCTTCTGACTATGTAGTGGAACTTTCAACTATCGCACCAAATAACTATAAAGACTATACTATTAAAATATGGATTGATGAAAATGCTGGTAATGAAGTATTAGGAAAACACTACCATGGTAAAATTATTGTAGATAGTGTAAATCTAAGTACACAAGATGAGACAGTATAAATAGAAAATGATAGGAAAGGACTTTTGCTAGTTCTTTTTCTTTTTCAATTAACCCATATCAAAACTTTGTTCAAAATAGTATACAAATACCTTAGTTGATGATAAAATATTCATGGAGTGATGTAAAATGTATGACTATATAATAGGTAAAGTAATGGATATCTCTAGTAATTCGATTACTGTAGAAAATAATAATATTGGTTACTTAGTTTATGTTTCGAATCCTTACTTTTATCAAGAAGGAGTCGAATATAAGGTTTATCTTTATCAACAGATAAAAGAAGATGAAAATACTCTTTTTGGGTTTAAGAATAAAGAAGAAAAAGATTTATTTTTAAAGTTAATCAGTGTAAAAGGGTTAGGCTGTAAAATGGCACTTCCCATTTTTGCAGCTTCAACTCCAAGTGCAGTGATGGATGCGATTGAAAGAGAAAATATTTTATATTTGAAAAAGTTTCCTAAAATTGGGGATAAAGTTGCAAGACAAATGATTCTTGATTTAAAAGGAAAATTAAATATGACGGACAATAATATAAGTGAAAATAGTAATAGTGAGGAATTAAAAGAGGTATTAAAAGGATTAGGATATAAAGAAAAAGAGATAGTAGGTGTTGTAAAACAAGTCGACTTATCCTTACCAATCGAAGCTCAAATTAAAGAAGCACTTCAACTATTATTAAAGTAATGGAGGTAGTTTGTGGAAGAAAGTATCGTTAGAAATGTAGATGTAAAAGATGATGGTGTCCTAGATAATTCTATTCGACCAGAGGTGATTGATGAATATATTGGACAGACGGATGTAAAAGAAAACATTAAAGTGTTTATTGAAGCAGCTAAAATGAGACAGGAAGCTCTAGACCATGTCTTATTATATGGACCTCCTGGACTTGGAAAAACAACATTAGCTTTTATTATAGCCAATGAAATGGGAACTTCTATCAAAACAGCAAGTGGACCTAGTATTGAAAAGTCAGGAGATTTGGCAGCGGTGTTATCTACACTAGAGGCAGGAGATGTTTTATTTATTGATGAAATTCATAGAATGCCTAAATTTATTGAAGAAATATTATATCCAGCGATGGAGGATTTTACTTTAGATATTATTATCGGTGGAGAAGGAAGCAGTCGAAGTATTAAAATTGATTTACCACCCTTTACACTAGTTGGTGCCACAACAAGAGCAGGAGATTTAACTTCTCCTTTAAGAGATCGTTTTGGTATTATTGCTAAGTTACAATTTTATACGGATGAAGAGTTAACAAGAATTATCAAAAGATCCGCTAGAGTATTAGAAGTAGAAATTGAAGAAGAGGCAGCCTTAGAACTTGCAAAAAGAAGTAGAGGAACTCCAAGAATTGCCAATCGTCTACTAAAAAGAGTTAGAGATTTTGCATGTGTAGAAGGAAATGGTATTATCAATAAAGAAATCACAAAAAAAGCTTTAGGTCGTCTTAAAGTAGATGACAATGGATTAGATGATGTTGATAGACAACTTCTTCTTACCATTATTCATAAGTTTAATGGAGGTCCTGTTGGAGTAGAGGCTATTGCAAGCGCAATCGGAGAAGAAGTGACAACAATAGAAGATGTCTGTGAACCATATCTTTTACAAAACGGATTTATCAAAAGGACATCACGTGGTAGAGTAGTAACAGAAAGAGCTTATGAAGCTTTAAAGATAAGTTACCAAGAAAGTGTATTTAAAGAAAGCTAACTAGATTGGTTTTCAAAAGACGATATAAAAAAGAAAGTAGGAAATTATTGTGAAAGTAGAAGACTTTGATTATGAACTGCCAGAAGAGTTGATTGCGCAAACTCCATTAGAAAAAAGAGATGCCTCAAGACTTCTTGTACTAGACAACGAAACGAAAGAAATAGAACACAAATATTTTAGTGATATTCTAGATTATTTAAAAGAAGGGGATACTCTAGTATTAAATGATACTAAAGTGTTACCCGCAAGACTAATCGGAGAAAAAGAAGAGACAAAAGCTATGATAGAGATACTACTTTTAAAAAATATCGAAGGTGATGACTGGGAATGTTTAGTAAAACCTGCAAGAAGAATTAAGGTAGGTACTATAGTATCTTTTGGAGATGGATTATTAAAAGCACAATGTATAAAAGAACTAGAAGATGGAATTCGTCATTTTCAGTTGCAATATGAAGGTATCTTATATGAAATATTAGATAAACTAGGAACCATGCCACTTCCACCTTATATACATGAAAAGTTAGAAGATCAATCTAGATATCAAACCGTTTATGCGAAAGAAGTAGGATCAGCAGCAGCCCCAACAGCAGGGCTTCACTTTACAACAGAGTTATTAGAGAAGATAAAACAAAAGAACATTTCTATCTGTTATGTGACTCTTCATGTGGGGTTAGGAACATTCCGACCAGTAAAAGTAGAAAAAATAGAAGAACATGAAATGCATAGCGAATATTATCATATGAGTGCAGATGTTGCAAAAATACTAAATGAGACGAAAAAAAGTGGGGGTAGAATCATTAGTGTAGGAACAACTAGCACAAGAGTTTTAGAAACGATTATGTCTAAATATAAAGAATTTAGAGAATGTAGTGGATTTACTAATATTTTTATTTATCCTGGATATGAATTTAAAGGGGTAGATTGTTTGATTACAAACTTTCACTTGCCAAAGTCAACTTTAGTAATGTTAGTATCAGCTCTTGCGGGAAGAGAGGCTATTTTAAAGGCTTATCAAATTGCAGTAGAGAAAAAATATCGCTTTTTTTCTTTTGGGGATGCTATGTTTATCAAAAGAAAGTAGGAATGAAATGTCAAAAGTTATTTTAGTTAATAAAGAACATAAAATAAAAGAATCTTATTTTAATCATCTAGATCTGATAACCACAACAAATTATTTAGGAAAAGAGGTAAAATTAGAGAAAGAAGCCTATGCTGCTTTTTTTAAACTACAAAGATTTCTTTTTGAAAAAGGAATTGAAATTGGGATAGAAGATGGATTCCGAAGTGTTTTAGAACAACAACAAATCGAGGACGAGTTTTCTAATCAATATGGAGAAGAATATGCCAAAAAGATGGTAGCTTCTCCTTATACAAGTGAACATCATACTGGGCTTGCCATTGATTTAGTTCTAAAAAAAGAAGAAGAATATATTATAGAAAATAAGGATTTACTTTTGCAAGAAGAAACATGGAAAAAAATACATCCCGTTTTAAAGGAATATGGGTTCATTGTTCGATATCCGAAGAAGAAAGAAAAGATAACTGGTTATTCCTATGAACCATGGCATATAAGGTATGTAGGAGTAGTTCCTGCTACCATCATTTCAGATAATCATCTCACTTTAGAAGAATATTTAATGAATTTTAATGGAATTTTAGTAGTAAATAAAGAATCTAATATGACATCTAGAGATGTGGTGAACGAAGTAAGTAAAATACTAGGAATTAAAAAGATAGGTCATACAGGAACACTAGATCCAATGGCTAGTGGTGTTCTCGTTTTAACAATTGGATATGCTACTAAACTTGGTGAGTTGCTTACTTCCTATGAAAAAGAATATGAAGCAGGAGTAGAAGTAGGATATTTAACCGATACGTTAGATAAAACAGGAAAAGTCTTAAAAGAAAAAAAGATAGCAAAAAAAATAGACTACCAGTCTTTATTAAAAAGTTATGAAAAGGCATATCTTCAAGAAGTTCCTATTTATTCTGCTGTTAAAGTAAATGGTAAAAAATTATATGAATACGCTAGAAACAATGAAAGCGTTGCTCTTCCTAAAAAAGAAGTAACAATTAAAAGTACAACTTTATTAGAAGAATGTGATGACTATTTTCAATTTCGCTGTCTCGTTAGTAAAGGAACCTATATCAGAAGTCTTATTCGAGATATGGGAGACAGTTGCTCTGAGTATTTTACCATGAGTAGTTTAACAAGAACAAAACAAGGGAATTTTCCTATTTCAATGGCATATTCTTTAAAGGATATTCAAAATAATCATTTTCGTATTTTATCAATAGAAGAGGCACTACCAAAGATTCCAGTAGTGGTAGTAGAGGGAGGCATCTTAAAAAAAGTAAGAAATGGAGTAAGAATTGAAAATGATATAAATATAGAAGATAAAGTGATTTTTCAAGATAAAGAGCATCAATTACTTGTCATTTATGAAAAACAAAAAAACACTTTAAAAATAAATAAAATGGTGTATAATAATCTAAGTCAGTAAAGAAAGAGGGATTTTTATGGCATATAATAGTAGAAAATTACAAAAGTTTTTAGCTAAAAATGAAAGCTATGATGTCAAGTATAAAGAAAAAATAAAAGAATTAGCAAATGAAGAGAAAATGAAAGATTATCTAAAGGAGATATCAAATCTATTTGGATATCAAGCGGGGTATATTTGCTCTAGTTTTTCTAAGTATTTTAAAGAAGATAACTATAGTATGGATAAGTTGATAAAGATAATAGGAGATAAATTATATTTAAT
>CANRVM010000071.1 GCA_947643295.1 uncultured Mycoplasmatota bacterium | reverse complement strand
CCAATTGATCCCGTCGATCCAAATATACTAATTCTTTTTTTCATTTTTTCTCTACACCTTTCTTTTATCGATAACATCAACAACTTCCCCTATATACATTCTATGAATAGGTTCTTTTTGATAAAATCTTTCTATCTCACTTTGAGAAATACTATTACTATCTATATTCTGAATATCTAAATCTTGAAAATAAATTTTCTTACATACTATGGTTAACTTTGCTTCTTGAAAGGAAACCGTATTTTCTAAAAATTCTGGAGTTAGTCTTGTAAGTGATAATTTATCTAACTCTCTTCCTGATTTACTCCCGAGTATTCCTAAATCCTTTTTATAGTCTTCTTCATAAAAACTAATAGTAAAATACTCATTTTCTTCCATAAACTGATAGGTATATCGAATTGGTTTGACATAGACCGTAACAACAGGTTTATTCCAAATAGTACCAAATCCTCCCCAACTAATCGTCATCGTATTGAATTTATCTCTCTTTCCGGCTGTTAATAGAGCCCATTCTTGATCTAGCATATAAAATGGTGCTACCTTAAAATTTTTTAAATCCATATTTTCTTATTCACCCTTTCTTAAGTATTTTCTCTTTTTCTATAATTTTTTTTCTTTTACAAATAACTTTTTTTCTGAGATTAACTGATTAGTATCCGAAACTGGAGAATATCTTGTATCTTTTTTATTAATATATTTTAATACTTTTTCCTGCCACAACCCTTTGTGGATAATTCGTTTACACAAATGATTCGCAATTAGGTATGATTTAGAATGTTGAGACAACTCATAAAAATCTCTCATTTCCATAATATAGATTGCCTCATTATCCGCTATTTTAGAATTCTTGGCATTATCATAGAATTTATCTAAAATAACTAAAGAGTTTGGATAAATATAACCAACATAACCATCAAAGGTTTGTTTTCCTTTTATTCTAAAATATGGATCCGTTGAATCATAAAATTTTTTCTTCTGCATATATAGTTTTACTAGTTTCTCTTCTCTTTGTTTTCTCTCTTGTTCAGAAATATTTCGATACTTACGCTTTGCAATTGTTCGAACCGATTTTTCTATAGAAGTATCATCACTAGGAATTAGTTCCCAGTTTGCGGATAGTTCTGATAAATAAGCAACGATGAATTCCTCTATTTCTTCTTTGCTCATCTCTTTAAAATCACGATACGAAAAATTGACAGCTAATAAATCAGGATTCTCAACTAATAACTTCTTATACTTTTCATATAAGATAATAGGAGTAACTTTTGCTCCATTCAATTTCATTTTTACCCTAGTAACTTGTGTTTCCACATTTTCTCTAAAATAGCTTGTTAAATAAAACAAATACCTTTGTTTATCACTAACATCCTCTCTTTCTATTTCTTTCATAAACTTGGCTGCTACATAAAGATTTAATCTATCCGCATCTTCTTTATTTAAACTATTTATATCTAATATATGACTATCATATATATTTACTATTTCATCAAAGTAATCTAGCATATTCTCTATACCTTGCATTAGTCTTTCTAAGTAGGCTGTTAGTGTAAAATTTCTTACAAATTCTTGTTCTCTTTCTAAATCAAAATTAGAATATAAATCTTGAAAACTTTTAGTTATCTTTGATACATTTTCTAACTTTATAGAAAGAGGCAGACTTTTATCATTTACTAATTCTTCTAATTCTAAAAAATTTTGATTAGCATTTATTTGATCTACATAAAGTTCATATATTCTTGGAAGTTGACTTTTTAACTCTTCTTCTTTCTTGATACTTAATACTTTTTCTTTCAGAATCTCAAAATTTTCTCTCGAATCAAATATACTTACTATTTCATCTATATCAATTCCTTGTAAAAGTCCAAAAATAGATAAAAAATAGTTTTCACTAGAAAAACATAGTACTTTATCGTTATTTTCATCCATGAAGATAGTAGCATAGGTTGGTAGTATAATACACCCAGCATACATATCAAAAATATTTGATATTTTACTAATTATTTCTTTAGAACTATTTTTATAATCTTCTACTAATTCTTCACTATCAAATAAATTGATAAACTCATAAATATCAATCAGTATAGGTGTATCAATTGGTACTCCCCGATTTAATGCATTTTCTATTATTTCATTCATATGATTTTCTCCTGATTCTTCTAGTTTTTTAGCTCTTAGCTCTAATAATACTTGCAATTTATTTTATTCTTCGCCATCTAAATTATTGACCTTTTTCATTAGTTTTTGATAAAGTGGCTTCATATGCTCTTCCTCTACCTTTTCTAATAAAGTAGTAACTTCTAACCAAGCAACATCACTATTTTCATCTGGTTTTATTTTAAGGGACTCATCTTCTTTTGCCTCAAACAAAAATTGAATATCATAATGAAGATGTGAACTCACATATTTTCCCTTTTTTATATGTGGTTTTACAAATTGAATGGATAAACCGAAAATCCCGTCCATTAGTAGTTTAGGATTTGTTATTCCGCTTTCTTCTTCTATCTCTTTTCTCACTACCTCTAATAAATTAGGATTTCCATCTGCATGACCACCTATCCATGACCAAGAATGATATATATTATGATATACCATCAAAACTCTTGTCCTTTCTTTATTGACAATCCAGGCAGAAGTAGTAAAGTGAAACAATTCATTTTCCCTTGTTAGACAATCATCAAACTGCTTGATATACTTAAGCATTACTCTCTTATCATTTTCTTCTTGTTCATTGATAGGAACATAATTTGCAATCTGTTCTACTAATTCTTTCATATAACCTACTACTCCTCTTATGGAATCATTATTTTTTTGTATTGTTCTCTAATTCTTCTAAATTCCAGATTCCTAAATGACCTTTTGCCTTAATTGGATGCTCTAACACTTCAATATCTTCTAAAATCCAAGCATATCTTCCTTTTTCGTAAATACCTGTTATAAAGTTATTTCTATCCTCTTTTTTTATCTTATCAACATAATCATCATCCATTTTAATACAATCTGTTAACTGACACTTTACGATAATATTACCATAATTTAATTCTTCCTTAGAAACCAAATTCATTAATTCTAAATTTTCTCTATATTCCTTTTTCATTTTCGTAGAACTTGCATGAATATATAATTCTCCTCGATAATTTGTTTTCCAACTTCTTGTTTCAATCGTTTTAATCCCCATTCTAATTAAAGTAGCATAGGGTTCCGTTAAACTTAACACTTTCATATTACTTTTTCTTTCCAACTCTGCTAAAAGGTAAAAGTGTAAAGGAAGTCTTCCCCTCTATTTGATTTTTTTTGATAAGACCAATCATTCTACTATCTAAGGAATTGGTACGATTATCTCCAAGTACTAAGTACTGATTCTTTGGTATTTTAGAACTTCCTAAACTATCTAACTTAAAGTCATTTGTTTTCATATGAGAAAAATTTTCTTTCATTACCTTTCCATTTACATACAATTTGTTATTTTTATATTCTATATGCTCCCCTGGAAGACCAATTACTCTTTTAATTAAATAATCCTCTTTATATTTTACAACCACTATATCAAATCTTTTAATAGGAGAAAAACGATAACTAATTTTATCTAAAATCATAATATCTTTATGATGAAGAGTTCCCATCATACTATCACCATTCACTCTGATTGGTGCTACTACAAATACTTTCATCAATAAAACAATTAAAATAATGATTATATAAACTCTTATTTCTTTATAATTTCTTTTTAATTTATCCACTTGTTACCACTCCTTATATATACTACTATCATATTACCTTATAACTAAATATTTATCAATAATAAGTAATTTTTATCTAAAAGCAAAAAAGAAGTACTAGATTAGCTCTTCTTTTTTATCATTTTTAGAAGGTTTTTGACCTCTTTCTTTAATTCGATAAGTTCCCACATAATCTTTTAAGAAGTTTAACTTAGCACGTCTAACTTTACCTTTACGCACTACTACTAACTTATCTATTTTTGGTGAGTTTACTGGAAATATTCTTTCTACTCCTACTCCTGATGATATTTTTCTAACAGTAAATGTTTCAGAAACACCACCATTTCTTTTTGCTACTACTACACCTTCAAATGCTTGAATACGTTCTCTTTTTCCCTCAATAATCTTGTAGTCTACTCTAACCGTATCTCCTACACGAAACTCAGGAATATCTGTTCTAATTTGTTTTTTATTGATTTCATCAATAATGTTACTCATATGTAAATCTCCTCTCTTATACTAACTAATGATCATATATCTTGATACATCGAATCACCGTCTAAACTTTTTAAAGTATACCATATTTTTTTATGATATGCAAATCATTTTTTTTAGATTCTACTCTTCATTCGAAAACTTTCTTTTTTTGATGATTTATCTTATTTTATAATGATGGAGTTATTTTAAAAACCTATTTTCTAAAATTACGAATTCCTCTTCTTTTTTCTACTTATTGATATAGTGTTGCGCTTTTTACATATTTCTTAGTAGATGCCGTTTGTTCCTTTTCTTCTTCTCTTACCTCTCTTGTTGAATGAGGATTTCCATCTTGGTCTATTAGAATACATTCTAAATTGTCATGAACAGCTTCTTCTGTTAAGACAATCTGTAGATATTTCCCCAAGTATTCTTGTGCTGTATATTTAGCCATTTTTATGGATTTCTCAATCATAGCTGTTAAACTTCTAGCTCCTGTTTTTTTCGTTAAAGCCTCCTCCGCTACTTTATCTAAATATCCTTCTGTATAAGAAAGATAAATTTTTATTTTTTCTAGTGCGCTTTTCTCTGCTAAAAGAGGACTATCCTTGCCATCTGTTAAAATTCTTTTCAACGTTTCCTTCGTATGACCACTTAATTGCGTAATGACTGGCATTCTGCCTAAAAGTTCCATTGGAATTCCTGCATCATGTAACACTTCTTCTGTCAACTCTGGATATTCGATATCATAATCTTGATGGTCTTCCTCTGTTTTATGAAAACCAATTTTTGTCATCTTATAATCGCTAGAATGATTCCACTCTATTAAAGAAGCAAAAGAGCCTGTTGCCAAAATATTTAATCCACTGGTATCAAACGAATAGTCTTTATTTTTATATTTGATTTCGTAAGTAGTACCTTCGACAAATGGTAGTAATTCATTTAAAACTCCACTATAAGCAGGATCATTTGCCTTTTTGGATGCTTTTTTATCAATCTCATCTAGAACAACAAGACCCTTTTGTGCTTTTTCTAAATCACCATCTGCCGCAGCAAGTAAAGACACCATAATGTCATCAATACTTTTTCCTACATATCCAGAACTAGTTAATCCTGTTGTATTATATACCTTCATAGGAACATCTAAATACTCACTAATGGCAGTAGCAAGAGCCGTCTTACCACTTCCTGTTGGACCGACTAGTAAACAAGTTTTTTTATGCTTAGGATTATCTATTAATTGATTACTCGTAAAAGCAGATATCACATCAATTTTCGCTTGTTCTTGCCCAATAATTCGTTCATCTAGATACTTTCTCATACTAACAACATCTAAGGCTCCATAAGAATTATATTTTCCTATTTCAAGTGAACTATTATGAATACTAATTTCATCATAATCCTTTGCAAGTGTTTTCATAACTCTTTCTGTACTTTTTAATTTTGAACAACTTAGATATTTTACTACTTTTAAACCACTCTCTTGATAAATTTGATCCACTTCTACTAAAAAATCCGCATAAATATCCACTAATGTATTAACACAATCTCTCGATAGATTATCTCCTATTTTATCATTTAACTTCAAAAGTAGGAATTCGAATTTTTGTAGC
>CANRVM010000070.1 GCA_947643295.1 uncultured Mycoplasmatota bacterium | reverse complement strand
AGAAAATAATTTCTAAATATCAGTTTTATTTTGGTCTACTTTTTCAGCAGACTCTTGATAGGTTCTTCTTTTTTCTCTTCTGTTTGGGGTGATAGTAATATGGCCTCTCCTTTATCCTTATCAATAGATGGATTAAAAAGAGAAGCTTGTGTAGAAGCAACAATTTCAGGTTTATCTTGCTCTTCATTTGGAGATGCTAGTAGGGTTGCTTCGGTTGTATTTTCTGAGTCAACTAAAGTAGCGTCACCATCTTTTTCCTTTTCAATTAATTTTGCTGTTGTATTTTCTTCTTGTGTGTTTTCCTCTACTAAAGTAGCACCATTCTCTTCCTTTTTCTCATTTAGAGGTATATTTTTTTCTTCACTATTAGCATCTAACAGCATAGCTGTTTCACTAGCCGCTTTTTCCATAGATTCTTCTTCTTTTTTATTCTGATTTTTGATATCGGCTAAGAAGGATTTTACGTTGCTTCCTACTTCAGAGTTGGTACTTTCCTTTGTTTTAATGGTTTCTTTCTCATTTTGAATGATGGCTTGATTTTCTTCTTCCATTTGTGCAAGTTCTGCACTAGTACTATCAGCGATATCCGAATCTATTTCAATAATACGATAGATTTCATCAAAGGAAGTAGTTCCTTCTAACACTTTCATTAATCCGTCTTGAAGTAGGGTAATCACATTAGAAGTATAAACCATATATTGCATTTCTTCTTTGGTAATATTTTCATTATTTAATGCATTTTTAATTTGATCATCAATTTCTAGAACTTCTTGGATAGCAATTCTTCCTTTATAACCTTTGTGGCATTCATTACATCCTGCTTCATGAGCAACATATAATTCAGATACTTCTTCTCCTAATACCTTCTTAAATACTTTTTTCTCATATTTTGTGGTTTCCTTTTTTTCTCTACATTTTGGACATAATTTTTTGGCAAGTCTTTGGGAAATAATTCCTGTTAATGCACTGGATAGTAGATACCTTTCTACATCCATATCAAGAAGTCTTTCAATTGTAGATAATGAGTTATTGGTATGGATAGTAGATAAAACTAAATGTCCAGTGATGGATGCACGTACTGCAATTTTTGCGGTTTCTGAGTCTCTTATCTCTCCAATTAAAATGATATTAGGATCTTGTCTTAAGATGGATCTTAAAACGGTTGCAAAGTCAAGACCAATTTCACTATTGACTTGTACTTGGTTTAATCCTTCTATATTCATTTCTACAGGATCTTCTACGGTAATAATATTTTTTTCTGGTTTATTTAGAGCTTGTAAAATAGAATAGGTGGTTGTACTTTTACCAGTACCAGTTGCACCTGTTACTAAAATAATACCATTTGGAACTTGAATCATTCGCTGAAGTTTTAAGAAATTGATTTTCGAAAAACCTAAATGCTCTAATCCCTCTAGACTTCTACTATAATCTAAGATACGAATAACAATTTTTTCTCCTTCGTTGGTGGGAAGGCAAGAAACACGCATATCTAAATACTGGTCCCCATACATTCCTTTAATTGCCCCATCTTGAGGAAGACGACTTTCTGTGATATTCATATTGGCCAATAGTTTAAGACGAGTAGTCAAATTTCTTTCATAATCTGTTGGTATTAAGGTATAATCTTGAAGTTCTCCATCAATACGAATGCG
Source organism: uncultured Mycoplasmatota bacterium (assembly GCA_947643295.1). The sequence goes on along the minus strand of CANRVM010000070.1, from coordinate 4,268 downwards.
AACCATTAAACCATTCTCTCTTGGGTCGAAATGGATATCACTCGCACCACTTTTGGAAGAATACATAATAATATAGTCGGCAATCTGTGTGATTGGCGTCTTTTTATAATCAAATGCCACCATAATTTCAACCCCTTTTGTTTACTTTACTATGGTATTTTACTATAAATTATTATATAATAAATTTATGAGAATAGCAAGGAGTGAATGAAAAAATGAAAAGAATAAATAATAAAGGTTTCGCACTTGTTGAAACATTGGTAGTAGCAATGTTTGTTATGACTATTTTTTCCCTTGTTTACACTAATTTTTTTCCTATGATTGGTGAATATGAAAAACGTGAAAAATACGATGATATTGATAGTGTCTATAATACATTTTTAATTAAAAGAATGCTAGAAGATCCTTCTACGAAAACATCTAATTATAATACAATGAGAAATGAGGCAAATGGAGGATACAGTGATTTGAAAAGATGTAATACCTTGTTTTCTAATGCTTTAAAAGTAGAATATTGTACTAGGTTATATGATAAATTAAAGGTGGATAAGGTATATTTAACAAGATATAATTTAACAACTATGAAAAATAGGAAATCTTCTCTTGATAGTTATATGGCAGATTACTTAGATACATTACCGAATTATACGAAACCTTCTTCTTATTCATACCGAATCGTTGTAAAGTTTAAGCATGATGTCAATGATGAAAGTAGTAATGTGGCAAGTGTAGTTTATAGTTTCGCTACGATGGGAGTTGATTTTTAATGAGATTACTAAATAAAAAAGGAATTACTTCGATTGAAATATTAATATGTTTTACTATTACAGCAGTTCTTGTTATTTCTATGTTTAAAGTAATTGATTCTTATAAAGATAGACAAGATTTAGAGTCTTATAAAAATACGATTACAACCTATAAAAATTCTCTTACGAAAAGAATAGAAGATGCCATTATTGAAAATAGGGGTGTCATAAAAGCAGAAGTAGTTGCCAATAGTGAAGCAGTACCTAATCAAATACCTGAAAATCAGTATCAAATTCGACTAACTTTTCGCAATAATAAAGTGATTATTATGACAGTTATGAAGGATGCTTATTGTACAGATGGTCAACCATGTGATCCAACCAAGAGAAAACCAGATGAACTAGACTATGAAAGAAGTTCTTTCTATGTGATTTTTGATGGTGAAAAAATTACTCTCCCTAAAGCATACTTTTTGCAATTTAATGAAGTGTATTTAAAAAATGAAGATGATTTTATTACTCTACATATTGGAATTCACCATCCAGATTTAGGAAATAAGTATGATGTATTAAATGTTTTTACTCCACTTGTTAGTGCTTATCCAAATGCTCTAGGACTATAGGTGATAGAGAATAAAGAAGAATAAGGCAGAGATAGAGGCTTGAGCAATTCTTCCTAATAAGAAGTTTTGATATTTTACAGGAGTATCTTGTAATAGGTTTAACACTTGCATATGGATATTAATTCCTCCAAAAGAGAGAAGACTTAATACAAGCATTCCCTTAAGACAAAAAGAGGTATCAAGTAAAGTAAGAGAGGTAATCCCTTTTGTTAAATCAAAGAAACCATTAATTAAGCAAGTAAAAAAAGGATTTACTGGGAAAATAGTAGTAATTAGTTTGGATACTAAGAAGAAGAAACAAGTATTTCCTAGAATCATAATTAAAATATCAATGGTATTGGTTAAGGAACTTGTGAGAGCTTCTCCAAAAGAGGGTGGCTCTTGGTAAGAAACAGAATGACTTTTCCCAATAGTTTTTGGTCTAGTAACTACCCCTATAATAATATTAGAAAGATACATAGAAAGTAGAATAAAATAAGAAATTTTCCTCTCTTGAAATAATATGGAAGTGGTGGTTAGTACAAACAAAGGATTCGCAAAATGAGTAAAAGTTATCAAATAATTTGCTTGGTCTAGGTTAATGATTTTTTTGTTCAATAAATCTCTAATATATTTGGCACCACTTGGAAAACCTGATATCATACTCATAATGATGATGAAAGATGCGTTACTACTAATATGAAATACTTTGGTAGTCACTTTTTTTAACAGATGATTAATGGTATTTACAAAGTTATAAGAAATTAGTAAGTTTCCTATCAAAAAGAAAGGGAAAATAGAAGGAAATAAGGTCTTAAAAAAGATTGTTAGGGCATTGATTAATTCACTACGTACAATATCAGGATAGAAAAGTAAAGACAAAAAAATGACAAATATAAATATTTCTATTAATTTATTTTTCATAAATCACCAACTTTTTGATATAATTAAGCATAAGGAGATTGATTTCATGTTTAATAATTTTTATGAAGAAGGGAAAAAATTTATTAAAGAATATTATAAAAGTATTATTTTTTTTGTATTATTTTATTTATTTTTGATGTTTCCGCTAGACCTCTATATCACAACGGGTGGAGGGATTATGGAAGTAGGAGACCGAATTGTTGTAAAAGACAGTAAGTATAAGGAAAAAGGAAGTTTTAATCTTGCTTATGTTAGTGAAATAAAAGCAACTCCTGCTACTTATTTACTAAGTTATGTAATGAAAGACTGGGAGAGAGTAGAAGTAAATAAATATACTTATTCAGAAGAAGAGGATATCAAGGATGTAGAGTTTAGAGGACAAATTGATTTATTAAATTCTAATAACAATGCAGTAAAAAATGCCTTTTTAATGGCTTCCAAGTCCTATAAGGTTTTAAATACATCCCTTTATGTTTATTATGTAGATCCAAAAAGTCCAAATTCTTTTCATGTAGGTGATCAAATACGAAAAGTGAATGGTAAAGAAATTACTAATTTAGAAGATTATAAAACAGCGGTTGCTAATTATCAAAGTGGGGATACGATAGATGTTACAGTAATAAGAGAAACGAAAGAAAAAACTATTAGTGCTACTTTATATGAAGAAAAAGAGAAAGTAATTATGGGGATTTATATTTCCGCAATTAACAAATATAAAACATATCCTAAGGTTGAATTTAATTTTAAAAAGAGAGAATCAGGACCTTCTGGGGGACTCATTGAGGCGCTTTCTATTTATAATAAATTAGTAAAAGAGGATATTACCAAAGGAAAAAAAATTGTCGGTACTGGTGAAATTGATAGTGAAGGTAATATTTTAGAAATTGGTGGGGTAAAATATAAATTGTTAGGAGCCGAAAAACAAAAAGCGGATATTTTCTTAGTCCCTAAGGGGGATAATTATAAAACTTGTATGAAAGTAAAAAAAGAAAAGAATCTAAAAATCGAGATAGTAGAAGTGGGAGCACTAAAAGAGGCAATTGAATATTTAGAAAACAGTAAGTAGAAAATATTTTTTCTTTTTTAATGACAAGCACTTTTTTTCTTGGTATAATAAAAGAAATAAAGGAGGAAGTAAGTTGAAAGAATTTCAAAATAAAGAATTACTAGATTTTATTGATAACACACCAACAGCTTATCATTGTGTAAAGAATTTAAAAGAGGAATTAATAGAAAATAGCTATCAAGAATTAAGAGAAGGTGATAGTTGGCATGATTTATTAAAGAATCAGGGAAAGTATTTTGTAACAAGAGGGGACTCTTCCTTAATTGCTTTTCAAATACCAGATATGGTAAAAGAAAAAAGTGGTTACCATATTGTAGCGACTCATACGGATTCGCCAACTTTTAGAGTAAAACAAAATGGAGAACATTTTCAGGCAGTCGTAGAAGAAGATGGATATCATAAATTAGATATAGAAGGCTATGGTGCTATGATAAATGATACCTTCCTTGATAGACCATTATCGGTTGCTGGAAGAGTTTTATATGAAAATACAGCGACTCATAGTATTTACTCTGAAATGGTGAATATTGATAAAGATATCTTAGTAATACCATCCCAAGCAATACACGTGAATAGAGGAGTGAATGAAGGAATTAAATTGAATCACCAAATTGATATGCAACCAATGATGGCATTAAATCATAATATTAATTGGTTTCATACTTTGGTGGTAGAAGATGCCTTGAAAAAATCAGGAAGAAATTATCCACTAGATTATGTAAAGTTACTAGATTATGATTTGTTTTTGTATAATAGAGACAAAGCCAAAATTGTTGGAGCAGATGAGGAGTTTATCATGGCACCAAGACTAGATGATTTGGCTTGCGTTTTACCTTCTTATCGAGCATTTTTAGATAGTAGAGAGGAAACTGCCAATCAAATTAATGTTTTTTGTGCCTTTCATAACGAGGAGATTGGTTCTTTAACAAA
>CANRVM010000069.1 GCA_947643295.1 uncultured Mycoplasmatota bacterium | reverse complement strand
TTATTTTGTGATTAAGTTGTATAAAAATCTTCCATCCAATGTATCTAAAAACACACAAGAAAAAATACAAAAACTATTCGACAGATTTACTTATCAATACGATTTTAAATGGGAAGATGCCTCAGAAATATTTGGTGTGAAAAAATCAAGAGCATCAGAGGTAATCGCTTTGTTATTGGATTCTAATTTGATTGAATCATCAAACCCAACTAAATATAAATTTAAAAAATAGGTTTTAAGTAATAGAAGAATACTACATATTTTTTCTTCTTTAAAAATAAAATTTAAATATGAATTTTAATTCACGAGCTCATATGGTATAATATCCATATCTTGGGGTGATGAAATGAAAAAAAGTGTGATGATTTATAATCCCTATAGTGGGAAAATAAAGAAAAAAGAAATGTTACAAACCTTTTATGATATCTTAAGAAAATATGATTATGAGTTAGAAGTTCTTTATACAAACAAGAAAAAGGACGCTACTGAAATTGTAAAAAATCTTTCAGATGATATTGATTTAGTGATTAGTGCTGGTGGAGATGGCACATTAAATGAAGTAGTAAGTGGAAATTTACAAAGAAAAAAAAGATTAACGCTGGCGAATCTTCCGATGGGTACGACAAATGATGTAGGTAATATGTACGGTTATACCAAAAACTATGTTAAAAATTTAGAACTTTTATTACAAGGTGTTCAAAAAAATGTAGATGTTTGTTTTATTAATAATACCCCTTTTGTTTATGTTGCCTGTTTGGGTGATTATATTGATATGGCCTATAATACTCCTAGGAATTTAAAAAAGAAATATGGTAAAATTGCTTATATTATGTATGGATTAAAACAATTAAAACATAAAATTAATTCTTATGATATTCGGTATACAATTGATCATAAGACTTATGAAGGAAAATACTCTTTCTTTTTTATCACCAATGCAAGTAGAGTAGCAGGCGTTGATGATATTTATTATGACGTTAAATTGGATGATAATATGTTTGAAGTGGCTTTTTGTCATGTAAAAAGTAAAGCAGAAATGATGAAGATGTTTTTATTACTTACCAATATGGACGCAAAAGAAGTTCCAGGGATTACTTATTATCAAACCGATAATTTAGAAATTGAATTTTTACAGTCTCCTAAAGTATCTTGGTGTATTGATGGAGAAGAATATAAAAGTTATCGTAAAAGGTTTTCTTTTCGAATTGATAAACATACCAAGATGATGTTACCAAAAGAAAATATTGTAAAATTATTTCAAAAAGAAAAGGAAGAAAATAAGTAGAAGACTATAATAAGATAGAGAATAAAAAAATTCTCTTTTTTTGTCGAATGAAAGTTTTGACAGATTTTGTCGAATTGCAACAAAAAAATTTTTAATCCGTTATACTGTAATAAACTGAGGTGATAATATGTTAGAGATAAATAAAGAAGTAAGAAAAGGTATTTTATTCCTTGAACTAGAAGGGAATATTGATCAACAAACATTTACTACCTTAGGGAAGGAAATAAATTATCTATTATATAGACAAGGAATTTCTAATTTTGTTTTTGATTTCACTTATATATCAAAAGTAGAAGAAGGAATATTTTCTAAAATTCAAGGTAAATTGGTAGAAATATTTTTAAATTGTGGAAAGGTGGTTGTATGTGGTATGTCCGATGGAAATAAAAGAAAAATTGGGTTTACAAAAGATCGATTATTTTATGTAAATGAAAAAATAGAAGCATTTGAATATTTGAGTTTATAGATATGTTAGACCAAGTACTAGAGAATGAAGGTTTAGTTTATAGTATTATTAATAAATATCATGGATATTATGATAAAGATGATTTATATCAAGTAGGAATAATAGGACTAATAGATGCTTCTAAAAAATTCGATAGTAGTATGGGTGTTAAATTTTCAACCTATGCCTATAAATATATTTTAGGTGAAGTTACCAAATATATGAGGGAGAATGTAGGGTTAAGAGTTAGTAGAGATGTTTTAAAATTAAAACAGTCTATCAATAATACAAGAGATTTATTAAGACAAAAGTTATCAAGAGAGCCAACGATAGAAGAATTGTCAGTTTTCTTAGAAATCGATGATAAGAAAATACAAGAAATTGATAGTATTACACAGGATGTTCAAAGTCTGGATTTCTGTTATCAAGAAGAAAATGATAGCTTGTACAATTCGGTAAGAGTGGAAGAACAGGAATATAATCCAAATATTTTAGATTTAAAAAGTGAAATTGAAAAATTAGATCCTTTAGAGAAACAGATAATTTATTCAAGATATTATAATGACTTAACACAAAGTGAAACATCAAGAGAGTTAGGAATTAGTCAAGTGCAGGTTTCTAGAAAAGAGACGAAGATACTAGAAAAGTTAAAAACAAGGTTATAGTCATAAGATGCTTAAAATATTTTGATATTTTAGGTATTTTTTTGTATGAAATCATAAAATATGTACATAGTAAAAATGGTGATACTATGGAAAATAAAAAATATCAGAGAGTAGTAGATAATAATAAAGCTCCAGAAGAACGAGGAAAGAATGCACTGATTGCTTTCTTAGTTGGTGGGCTTGTAGGAATGTTGGGAGAAGGAATTATACAACTTTTGTGTTATTATTTTAAGATTTCTAGAAATGAGGCATCTACTTATATGAGTGTTATCTTAATCTTTATTGCTTCTTTATGTACGGCATTGGGATTTTTTGATAAATTAGTTACCAAATTTAAGTGCGGACTTCTAATTCCGATTACTGGTTTTGCCCATTCGATGACTTCTGCCATTTTAGATTACAAAAAGGAAGGTCCTATTAGTGGATTTGGTTCTAATATGTTTAAATTAGCAGGTTCTGTTATTTTATATGGTGTTGTTTCCGCTTGGTTCTTTGGACTGATTCGGTATTTAATAGGAGGTAGCATATGACATTTAAATATAAGAATGTATATATAAAGGATACAGCAACAGTAGCAGGTCCTTACGAAAAAGATGGGCCATTAGGAAGTTATTTTGATAAAACTTATAAAGATTTATACTTTGGTATGGATTCTTTTGAATTAGCAGAGCAAAGATCAGTAGAAGAAAGTATTCAAATCCTTCTTAAGAAAACCCAAGGAAAAAAAGATCAAATTGATTTAACGATTGGTGGAGATTTATCCAATCAAATAACAGCTACTACATTTGGAAGTAAGGATTTAAAAACAGCTTATTTTGGAGTCTATGATGCTTGTGCTACTAGTGTAGAAGAGTTGATTATTGCAAGTAGTTTAATTGATAGTAAAAGAATAAAAAATGCCTTATGTGTTACTTCTTCTCATAATATGACTAGTGAGAAACAATTTCGAAATCCAACAGAGTATGGTGCGCCAAAGCCACATGGTGCTACTTTTACGGCAACTGGTGCTGCGTCGATACTATTAACAGAAGAAAAAACACAAATAAAAGTCGAATCTTCTACAATAGGAACTTTAATTGATTATAATCAAAGTGATCCTAATAATATGGGTGGGGCAATGAGTGGTGCTGCCGCATATACCATCAATAAACATTTAAAAGATATGAAACGTGATCCTAAGTATTATGATTTAATCCTAACAGGAGATTTAGGCAAATATGGAAAAAATATTTTAACTACTTACCTTCAGGAAGAATATAAAATTGATATTGCAAAAAATTATAATGATTGCGGAGTAATGCTTTATAATTTGGATGCACAAGAAGAATGCTTAGCAGGTGGTAGTGGTCCTGTGTGTAGTGCTCTTGTTAACTACTCTTATATTATGGAAAGACTTAAGAAAAAAGAGATAAAGAAAGTACTAATAGTAGCAACAGGTGCGATGTATTCTCCAACAACTCTTTTTCAAGGTCAAAATATATTAAGTATTGCACATGCAATTAGTTTGGAGGCGGTATAATGTTACTACTTAATTCATTTTTGTTCTGTGGAGTGATTTGTCTTATTTCACAATTAATACTGGATAATACGAAATTAACTCCAGGACATATTACTAGTATGCTTGTTGTATTAGGTGCCTTTTTAGATAGCTTTAGTTTTTATGATAAAATTATTGTAAAAGTTGGCGGAGGTGCTCTTGTTCCTATTACTAGTTTTGGTCATTCTCTAATACATGGTGCTCTAGCAGAGGCTAATAATATGGGAATTATGGGAATTATTGCAGGAATGTTTGACTTAACCGCAGCAGGTATTACCTCAGCTATTATCTTTTCCTTTCTGTTTGCACTTATTTTTAAACCTAAAAATTAATAAGATTTATTTATAGTAAAAAAATTAAACTTTCTATTAGAATAAAATGGAAAGTTTTTCTATGTAATCTAAATTTTATGCTGTAGAGAATTTATTCTATATGATAAAAAAACGTTTTTTCTTTTTGCATTATATAATGATAGAAAATGATGTGGAGTTATGATAAAAAAAGCATATCAGATAAATTTTTCATAGAAAGAAAAATATATCTATTTTTATTCTTATCTTTTTTCCTGTTTATCAATTACTATTAACTTTTATCCATTTTGCTGTTGATGCTTGTACACAAGTACGAATGGTAATCTATGATTGTATTAACACTTGTTATTCAGTCATACTTAATGCTTTCTAGGTATTTTTTTAATTTATCTTCTCTTCTTTTTTTTGATGTCGCTTGTTATGCCCAAGTATATTTTAAGTTAAGTTTTAAATATACTTTCACTTATATAGATTCTTTTTTTATGAATAATTATGGCTACTTTTAGCTTTTTGATAAGCTTCCTATTGAAGAAACAAAGACTTATATTTGAACTACTTGTATGAGTAATAATAATCTATCAGAAAAGTCTACTTATCAAAAAGTATCAATACTTAATATTTTTATGAATATAGGATTTAATGTGTTTATGATATTTTTTACAATATCTTTGCTTATATAGATAAAAAATTAATTATGTTTACCTTTTTTATTTATTATTATCACTATTTATTACCGATTTACTTGTAATGGGGTATGATTATCCTATCTTTGTTTGTTTCCTATTTATGTTATTCTTCATCCTTAAGATATGATCTTTCTAAAAGGAAAAAAATAATTGCTTATAAACTAAAAAATTGGAATAATATCCAATTTTAAATATTTTTATCTCTGTTATATTTCATAGCTTCTTTTGGGAAATCTTTCTTAGTTGTTAATAAAGTTTTTTGTTGTTTTTGATCGTATAATTCGTTAGCAAAGCCTTTGATTACAGTGACTATTTCGTTAGCCATCTCTCTACTAATAGCGTATTTTTTACACTCTTCATCAGAGATAGTTACTTCCATCATATGAAATTCAAAGAAAATATCACCTAAATCTTTTCCTTCTTTTCTTTTTTAAACAACAAAAGGGTGTTCTCTTAAGATTTTTAATATCTTGGGATTATCCATATCAATAGTTTGTTCACTTTGATACTTGATAAAAGTGGAGGCAGAATGCATTTTATCTATCATATGGACTACTTTTGATTCGATATCGACTCTATTTTCGTAATTATATAGTATTTCGTTAAGATCTAATACTTCACTAAATTTATCAGCCAAGTAATCAATGGCAATTTTTGTTACTCTCTCTATTTCTTCTTTTGGAACACCTTCAAATTTTGTAATATCTCCCGTAATGGCTTCAGGTAGGTCATGACATAAAATATAATCATTTATTTTATGAAAATCTAGGTTATTAGGAAGTCGTTTTTGTAAAATCCTAGCGATTAATAATAAATCAAAGATATGATTTTTTACATCTTCTAATCTTTTTCGATTGATAAACCATAATTGTGGTCCTGTTCTTACGGTATCTCCTAAAATATCAAAAACCATAAATAATTTTACTTCATTACTATAATGATAGGGCATCTTAACACCTTCTTATATTCTAAATAAATATTCAGATAATGCATT
>CANRVM010000068.1 GCA_947643295.1 uncultured Mycoplasmatota bacterium | reverse complement strand
AAAAAGACTACTCATATAGTTTACAGTTATCTTTGTATACTTTTTCAGCAGTCTCCCTATCAATCTCCCTATTTTAAACACATAAAAAGTCTATTCGGTTAACTCCTTAATAGACTTTTTTAATATATTTATAATTTCTTGTTGGACTTCTTCCGTTGATTTAATCTCCTCTTCTTGTACACATTCTATTCTTTCCCAATTATATAATTCCGATAGTTCAATATATGCTTTTTCACAATTTTTTAAGTGGTCAAGATTTATCTTTTTATCCGACATTTTACAAGCATACTCATATGGCATGTATAAAAAAATAGTAACATCAGGTTTTGGAAGTCTCAGTAACCAAAATTCCAATTTATCAATCCATTGATACATAAAGAATCTCTCATCATCATCTATAATTTTTCCACCTTGATGTGCCATATTAGAGGTTGTATAGCGATCAATGATGACGTAGTAATCCTCGTTTAAATATTTTTCTATTTCTTTGATATTATATTTTCTATCAGCAGCATAATAAAGACATGAAATATGTGGATCTACATTGGCAGATCCTTCTACAAAATAAGAAGGACAAGTATCTTTTTTTCCAAGATAGGGTCCTTCTATCATCTTACCTGTTGGACTATCATAGTGAGGGAAATCAAAATAAACACATTTTATATTCTTTTCTTTTAAACTTTGTACTAATAATTTTGATTGTTTTTCTTTATTAGAACACTCTGTTCCTTCTATTACAATGATTTTTCCCATATTATCGAAATCCCTTCTTTTATGCCATTCCTTTTACATGAACTTTGAATGAAAATTGATAGGATTTATTGGCTGGAATATTAAAGTCGGAACTAACCCAAATTCGTAAACGTAATTTTTCTACTTTACCAGATTCTGTTAGAGTTCCTTCATATAATTTTTTACCACTACCTGTTGTAGAGGAATCTAAACTATCATAAGTGGGAATCGTGACATCATACCCAGATACTGGAACATCATTTTGATTCGTTAAATAAACCTTCAAAAATCTTCCATCTAATGTAGTTTTTATTGGTTCTGTATAAACCTCATATCGAATAGAAGGAAGTCCTGCATATTTAGCAGATACAGAAAACTCAAAACTATTCTGATTACCAACTAACTTTTTCCCTGCATCATCGGATATTGGAGTTGCATTATGAATCGAAATTACATTTGTATTACTTTCTGTATAGGAAAAAGAAACATATCCTGTTGAGATACTATTTTCTTTTGTTCCAAGTAAAGTTTGTTGCCATACAGCATAACTAATCCCAAAAACAGCAACCATTAATATCAAAACCGCAAGAATGGATATAAAAATTTCTTTTCTTTTGGTACTTTTTTCTTTTTCCATATTGCCACTCTCCTATATAAATAAAATATCAAAGAAAGAAAAAACTCGCAAGAAATAATCTTGTTTCGTTATTTTATTTACAAAATTTTACACAGTGATGTTATTATCTTTATCAAAAGGTACTAAGATGCATTTTCTACTTGCCAAATAGTCACACATATGAACAAAGTTCTGATATTTTGTTTTTGGTTTTTCTAATACTTCATTTCCATTATAATCGGTAGTCCATGGCCCCATATGTGTTTTAATCACATCACACACTAGTTTCCTCTCCACATCTGTAAGAGATAAATGCTCCGCCTCCGATTCCATAAAACGAGCCATTAATAACGGATGATCAAACCTTGTATATTTCTCCTTTTCGTATCCTAATTTTAATCCATCATGAATTAATAATCCCATTAACATTAAATCCTTTTCATCACTAGTATACTTATCCCCTATTACTGGATCAGAAAGTAACTCATAGCCAATCCGAACAGCTGCTTTACTGTGTCTTAATAAACCACCCTCTCCTTGAGCATACTCTGGATGATATTTACCAGTGGATGCTGCCGCAATGGTAAAAAAATAATCTGGTAATTTCTCAATTATATAACATAAAGATTCTTTTATCTTTGGATTATTGATATAATTAATTTCTTCTTTTAATACTTCTAACTTTTCCATACTCTACTACTCCTTTAAAAAATAAACCAAAATCTCATTACTGATGTAAATATTTTCTTCACTAATTTTCAAATATCCATCCTCGTCCAGTAATAATCCCTTCTCTATTAGATAAGAAATGGCAAACACCTCTTCTACTTTTTCCTGATATTTTAGGTAGAAATCGTTTTTACTTATGCCTTCTAACTTTCTTAGTCCTAATATCATTTCATAAGACATTTTACTATCTTTATCAAGATACTCTTTTTCATAGACTGTCTTTCCCCTCAAGTAAGAGGAAAGACTTCTTGTATTGGTATATCTAATATCTCCAAGATACCCAGCTGATGATAAACCAAATCCATAATATTCTAAGTTGTTCCAATAAGCTAAATTATGACGGGATTCATATCCCTCTTTGGCAAAGTTACTTACTTCATAATGACGATACTTTTTCTTTAGTTTATTACATATATCATTATACATGAAAAAGTCTAACTCTTCATCTATATATTTTATTTTTTTTAAATATAATTTCGTATTTTCTTCAATCATCAACGAATAACAAGAAATATGAGGAATATCTAAAGAAAGAATAAAATCTAAGTCCTTTTCCAAATCTTTTCTATCCTCAGTAGTAATCGCATACATCAAATCGATATTGATATTAGAAAAACCAAGAGCCTTGACAAGGAAAATAATTTCTTCTACTTTTTCCTTTGATTCCTTTCGTTCTAATAGTTCTAAGTTTTTAGAAGAGGTGGATTCCAGTCCAAAACTTAAACGATTTACTCCATACTTTTTAAATAGTTCTAACTTTTCTTTCGTCATACTATCAAAATTACATTCTATTGTATACTCGAAATCATTACTCTTCCTTAAAATATCAACTATTTGAAAAAATCTTTCTAATTGCTTTAAACTAAGACAAGAAGGAGTCCCTCCTCCAATATAGATCGTATCTAAAACTTCTCCTTGATACCGATTCTTTACCTCTTTTTCTAAACACTCTAAATATCGATCTACCATATCTTCGTTATAAAACATCTTACAGAAATTGCAGTAGGAACAAATACTCTTGCAAAAAGGAATATGAAGATAGGCACTTTTTACTTTATTTTCCAGCATGATTACTAACTTTCCGTATTTTGTTTAATACTTTAGTAGCATATTCTGATTTTTCTTGTAGGCAAGTAATTTCGACGTTTAAACTATCCGTAAAAAAGCAAGATACTTTTCTTTCACATTCCAATAACTTTTCTAACTCAGTTGGTGTCTGCTCTTCCAAAGTACTTTCAAGAATGCCATACTCTGATATTTCTAAATTTTCTTTTAATTCATATAAACTTTCCATTTCTATCCAAGGAAACATTATATAATACTGAATAACCTTCGAATTTCCTTTAAAAGGACATAAGCAGGTAAGAATTTCCTCATTATATAGGATATCACCATTCAGATAGTGTTCTAATATTTTTCGTTTTTTATCTCTACTAGCACTAAAATAAGTCCCCTTAAAAATTCTTTCATCATCTATATAATCAACACCCCAACCCAAAATAACGATGTCTAATCCCTCTTCTCTAAACTTTTCTCTTAGCATTTCCTGATAATTCTCGATATCTGTGTGATTAATAATCCTTCTTCCTTCCTGTTCATAAATCGTTATCATGGTATTTAATATAACCTCTTTTGGCATAATATACTTCATCTTCATGTCCCCTTACTTTTTATCATTCGTAGAAAGAATCGATAAGAAAGCTTCTTGTGGTACTTCAACACTTCCAATCTGCTTCATTCTCTTCTTTCCCTCTTTTTGTTTTTCTAATAATTTTTTCTTTCTGGTAACATCGCCACCATAACATTTAGCCAAAACGTTTTTCCGCATTGCTTTAATATCCGTTCTGGCGATGACATGCCCTCCAATGGCCGCTTGAATTGGTACCTCAAACATCTGACGTGGAATAATTTCTTTTAATTTTTCAACTACTACCTTGCCACGGTTATAAGCAAAATCTTTATGAACAATAACACTTAAAGCATCTACTATTTCTCCATTTAAAAGAATATCCATTTTTACTAAATTACTTTCTTTATAGCCAGTCACCTCATAATCAAAAGAGGCATAGCCTTTTGTATAGGATTTTAATTTATCAAAGAAATCATATACGATTTCCGATAGTGGTACTTCATAAGTAATCACTACTCTTTTCTCATCTAGGTAATCCATATTACGGAAAATTCCTCTTTTATCCTGACAAAGTTCCATAATCGGTCCGATATAATCACTAGGTGTAAAAATACTTGCCTTTACATAAGGTTCTTTTGTTTTCGAAATAATTTCTCTTCTTGGCATCTTTGTTGGACTATCCACCATTACGATACTCTTGTTGGTAAGTTCTACTTCGTAAACAACAGATGGAGACGTAGCAATTAAATCAATATGAAATTCTCTTTCAATTCTCTCTTCGATAATTTCCATATGAAGTAATCCTAAGAAACCACAGCGAAAACCAAAACCAAGAGCTTTGGAAGTTTCTGGTTCAAAGGATAAGGCAGCATCATTTAATTTTAATTTGTCTAAAGCCTCTCTTAAATCTTCAAACTTATTTGATTCAATAGGATAAAGTCCACAGTAAACCATAGGTTTCATTGGTTTATATCCTGGCAATTGTTCTGCAGCAGGATGAGAGTCCAAAGTTATCGTATCTCCTACATGCACATCTGTAATACTTTTTATCGAAGCATATAGGTAACCAACTTCTCCAGCTTTCAGAGAATTTACCTTTTCTTCCTTTGGAGTATTGATGGATAACCCTACTACATCATAGACTGCTCCTGTTTCCATCATCTGAATGGAGTCTCCTACTTTTACTTTCCCATCTACTACTCGAATACTTATAATCACACCTCGATAAGAATCAAATAGACTATCAAAAATTAAAGCCTTTAAGGGTGATTTTTCCTCTCCTTTTGGACTTGGGATGACTTCTATCACTTTCTCTAATAATTGATCTACTCCAATCCCTGTTTTCGCACTGGTTAAGACAATTTCTTCTTTGGAAAAACCAATATTTTCCAACTCAGATATCACTTTTTCTACATTCGCACTAGGTAGGTCGATTTTATTGATAACAGGAATAACACACAAATTATTATCTAGGGCAAGATAGAGATTCGCTAGGGTCTGAGCTTCTATTCCTTGCGTTGCATCGACTACTAAAATAGCCCCTTCACAAGCAGCCAAACTTCTACTTACTTCATAAGAAAAATCAACATGGCCTGGAGTATCGATTAAATTTAGAAAATACTCTTCTTGATTTTTCTGATAAGATAGTTGAACCGCATTTAATTTAATGGTGATTCCTCGCTCTCTTTCTAAATCCATGGAATCTAACATTTGACTCTTTAATTCTCTTTTGTCAATCGCACCTGTTAGCTCTAAAATACGATCTGCTAGTGTACTTTTCCCATGATCAATATGGGCAATAATACAAAAATTTCGAATATTTTCCTGTTTCATCATAGACCTCCAATCTAGATAAATTATATCAAAATTCTTCCACACATCCAAGCAAAATCCCTTTTTTCATAAAAGTTCTATTTTCCAATCCTTAATTTTTTATAACGATTAAAGTGTGTATCAATATCAAAAGACAAAGAATATCTATATAATAGATTCAAATGATAGTTGAAAAAAGTTGCCATGTTGAATTAAAAATAATTAGTTTTCACTACTAGGCCTTTATTTTAAACAATGTATGAATAATTTAATATCTATTTTACTACTTTATATAAAACTTTCATACCATTATATAAAAAAGGACATAAATTTTCTAATATGAATTTTTGACAATAACTATAAAATATGTTATTATGAATATGTCAAGGAAACTTGCATAAAATAAAAGGAACATTCAATAATCGCATGTTGAGTGTTGCCAAATTAAATTGGTTTCCACCTAAATCATTGCTGAG
>CANRVM010000067.1 GCA_947643295.1 uncultured Mycoplasmatota bacterium | reverse complement strand
ATACTTACCTGTACCTGCTCATTGTATTTCACTTGATATTTTTTAGATGCACCTACTACTGATCTTAAATCATCTAAAACTCCAGCGATTTCTACTTCTCTAACATCTGAATCTAGTACTAAATTGTAATTTTCTATTGTTTTATTGAAACTAGGGGAAAGAGTTCCACTACTTGTTGTAATATTTCTTAAATAATTATTATTAGAGCGACGCTCTGAAACAGTGATGACTGCAACTCCATTATCTCCATTTCCAGGCATAGTACCACTAAGATAACTTGGCATAATATCTACTCCTGAAAACATTTTTATCTTATCAAACTTGTAGCCTGAATAGTGAATATTACTATCTAAATGAATTATGTTAGTACTAGTGGAATCTTTATCAATAGCAACACATCCATAACATCCAGATACAAAAGAGGAA
Source organism: uncultured Mycoplasmatota bacterium (assembly GCA_947643295.1). The sequence goes on along the minus strand of CANRVM010000067.1, from coordinate 5,576 downwards.
CCACCATCACCACTACCATAATAAGGACTAGTATAACCGCCGTAGTAACCACCACCGCCTCCACCATAACCATAACTGTTATGAGGACCTTGACTACCAAGACCAAAAGCATTTCCACTTGTTTGATTTGCCACTACTTTGGATGCGCTATAACCTGCACCAACTACTCTTCCTCCAGGACCTCCAGAATAACTATAATAACCACCGCCACCTCCAGCAGCGACCATAATTCTAGACTTTAAACTATCAAATTCATCCCATATAGTAGGAGCAGAAGTTGGAACTAAACGGACATCCGTAGCTCCACCGCCACCTCCTCCTGGTTCTGGGTTACTATCACAGTTAGAATCATTTCCACCGTTTCCGCCACCGTTCCAACCGCCGACTCCACCGATACACTTTCCACCAACACCACCATAGATGCCTTTTCCACCAACGTAAAGATATAGTTTAGTGCCCTTTTCTAAATATATTTCACCACCAGTGTAAGAACCAAATCCTCCCGCATATTTTAAAGTCCAATTTGTTCTTCCATAACCACCAGCTGCACCATATAGTTCAATTTTATACCAGGTACTTTCGGGTGCTGTAAATGTTTGGTACTCTCCTGTATAAAAGTAGGTATATTTAGTACCAACAGCTACAGCATTAACCTTCTTTATACCCCCCCCCAGGTTAAAAAATAGAAGAAAAGCAATACTCATTATTACTGAATATTTTAATATTTCTTTCCTTATCATAATACTCACCTATCCTACATTTATCTACATTTATTTTACTATAATTTTTTTATTTTTTAAAGTCCTTTTCGACATTTTTATTTCACTTACTAATTTTCTTACCTTTTCTTCATAATAGTCATTATCACTAATCGCTCACTTAAGTTCCATATTAAAAATTTTATTCTTTTACCACTATAGTTTTCGAAATAAAAACAACTATAAATTAGTTGAGTTTATTCTACGCTTTTTAATAAGTATGTATCATATTTTTTAATAAAAGTAAAAGTAGTCTTTTTTAAATTATTCTTATAGTCTAAATACTCAGCTTTAGAATCTAGTACTTTATTCATAGATGATACTGCATCTTGATAAGTAGAATAACATTCTTTAGTAGTAGGACAAGTACCCACACAATAATTACTATATAAGATATGAACGGTTATTTGATAAATATCATTTAGTTTACTACTATCTACATAAAAAGTATCAATATCTATTTTTTCTATTCCATGTTCATGAGTGTTATCGAATAAATAAGTACCATTACTTAAAGAATATAAAGTACCATCTTTATTTTTACAACTAATATCCTCATATAATACTTTCAAGTTATCAGAAAAATTTTCTTTATAAATGGTTTTCATATCCTCTACTTTATAATAATTATGTGTATTTTCATACTTTGTTAACATATAAATACCATAATTTAATTTATCTTGATTATTTAGACTCCTAAAATCACTAATTGGATAATTTTTACTAAAATTCTGATTATAATCCTGAATTTTTTCTAATAATTCCATTACCTCACTATAAGTTAATTCTTCTTCTTCCTTTTGTTCTTCTTCTTTTTCTTCTTCATTGATCAGTTCTTGATATTTTATATAACCAATATATGATGTTAATAATAGTACCATTATTGTTAAAAATACAATGGTTACAGTCTTTCCTGGAGATTTTTTCTTTTTGTAAACTATTTTTACTTTTTCTTCTTCCACTTTCCAACCCTCCTATTTAGGTATACTATAGCACGAATTAAAAAAAAGAAAAGAAATAAAAAAACAAATTGTACAAATTTACAACTTGTTTACATTTATTATCGATAAGAGGAATGTCTTGTGATAGGTGATTTAGCCTTATATATTTCTAATAATCTATCCTGTGCATTCTTTTGAAGAATTAAAAGACTATTTGCCATTTTCTCTAACTCTTGTTTTTTTAAAAATGCTCGATATTTATTTTTAATAATTTGACGGAACTTTTCAATTAGATTTAGAGCCTCTCTAATACTATCTCCTGATTCATCATCACTTATTAATAAATCTGGTATTGTTGCAATTAGTTTTTGGTATTTTTTTTCTACTTGTTTCCAAGCAATAGAATGCCCTAACTTCTTGTTATAGATGGTTAAATTAGAAACATAATCTTCACTAATTTTATATTTCTTACCTTGTATCCCAAATAAAATCCCTTCTCCTAGTTGGATATTTTTCAACTTATTTTTCTTTTTTCTTTTCATCTTTTTTGGCTTTACTATTAAATACATCTAATCACCTTCCTTTAATAAGTCTGGTCTTCTCTCTTCTGTTAATCGTATTCTTTCTTGTTCTCGGTATTGTCTTATTTTTTCATGATTACCAGATAATAAAACATCTGGCACTGAATATTTTAAAAATTTTCTAGGTTTTGTATAGGATGGATAATCTAATAAGTTACGATTAAAGGAATCTTCTAAATGAGATTCTTCTAAAATAACTCCAGGAAGCAATCTAGTAATCGAATCTACTAGTACCATCGCTGGTATTTCCCCTCCTGTTAATACATAATCACCTATTGATATCTCTAAATCAACAAAATTCTTAATTCTATCATCAAAGCCCTCGTAATGCCCACAAATTAAGATTAAATGTTTCTCATGAGATAACTTGTAAGCATCTTTTTGTTTATAAGGGATTCCACTTGGTGTTAGAAGAATGACTTTAGCCTCATCCGTTTTAATATCCATTAAGCAATCATAAATCGGTTGAAGAGTTAATACCATTCCGCATCCTCCACCAAATGGTGTATCATCTACTTTTTTATGCCGATCTTTCGAATAATCTCTAAAATTATGAAGATGAATATCAATCTTTTTTAACTCAATGGCACGTTTAATAATGGAATCAGCAAAGACTTCGTTAAACATACTTGGAAATAATGTCAATATATCAATTCTCACTTGAAATCATTCCTTCAATTAATTCTACCTCAATTTGTTTCTTTTTTGGATCTATTTTCTTAATCATTGGTGAGGAAAGAGGAATTAAAACCTCAATAGCAAATTCTACTCGTATAATCTTATTGGTAGAACTTGCATAAAATATTTCTTTTATTATACCACAATTTCTATTTTTATCAATCACTTGAAAAGAAATTAAATCACTATCTAGAATTTCATTTTCTAAAAGATGTAATTCACATTTTTTCTTATATACATTTTTTCCTTTTAGAAAAAGAACATCATTTATATTTGTATAACCATCTAATGTTATCATATCAAAGCTTTTGTGTCTTCGATAAGAAGTAATTTGATAGGTTTTACTATCAATTATAATATTAGTTCCCGTTTTAAAGGCCTTCTCTTTATATAGAAAATCACTAAGAATTCTTATTTCTCCTTTAATTCCATGGGTATTTACTATTTTGCCAATATATACTTCTTCCATTTTAACGATTCCTTTCTGCAATCATTTCATCATAGTACTGGTTTACTACTCTTTTCGTATCAATCCCTATTTCTTTTGCTATTTTCTCTATTTTTTCAAGAACTTTCTCCTCTCCTTCTTTATCGTCTACCATATATTCTAATTCTACAAAGCTTCCTAAAGTATCCACCTCATCAATACATATATTGCAATCTTTATAAAAAGTATGAACTCTTTTTTTACTTACTTCTACCCATTTTTGAAATCCAATTAATTCTAAGAATCTATTCGCATCCGAATAAGAAGAAACACCAAACTCTACTTCGGTTCTAGCCTGCATTACTTTTTCATGTTTTTTGGCATTTAACTCTATTTTATCATCATCTTTTCTTACTCGTAAAAAGATAGAACCAGGGGTATTTTCAATATGGTTTACATTCGAAACATAAATCGTATCTTTTTGATGGTGAACCTCACTGATTTCACACCCAAACCCTTCTAATTTTCTTAGAAATTTATTTCTATCTTCTAATTGATACTTTACTTCAATTTCTTTCATATTATTTCCTCTTTCTTATTTTCTATTTCATATAATAAAATGCTAGTTGCCACTCCCACATTTAAACTCTCAACAACTGAATTCATTTTAATATATACTTTTCTGTCCGCCAAAAGCTTTATTTTTTCACTCACACCATTGCCTTCATTTCCCATCACTAAAGCGATTTTTGCTCCTTCTTGAAATTTCAAATTTCGAATTTCTTCTCCACCTTCCACATCACTTGTATAGATGCAATAACCGCTCTGTTTTAATCGTAAGATTTCAGAAGAGAGCTCTCTTCTTATTATATTTACATGAAAAAGCATTCCTTGTGTTGCTCGAACTACCTTGGGATGATAGAAGTCAACTGTATCATTAGAAAGAATAATAGAACAAATCGAAAAAGCAACAGCACTCCGAACAATAGTACCCAAATTACCAGGATCTTGAATTCCATCTAACACTAGAATCTTATTTCCTAATATCGTTTCCTCTTCCATCATCTTACAAACACCTATTATATTAGGCGGTGTCTCTAGTGTAGATAATTTTTTCATAATCTCTTCTGTTACTACAAGCTTATAAGAAAAATCATATTCTTCTTCATTGATTACAATTATCTTCAAAAGAGCATTTGCTTTTTCTGCTTCTTTTACTAGATGTTCTCCTTCTACTAAAAACATTTTTTCTAAGTCTCTATATTTCTTTTGTTTTAACTTTGTATACTTCTTTATTTCCTTGTTTTCTAAACTAGTAATAATCAAACTATCACTCCTTATATAATCACTCATGACTCTTCATAATTTTATCTAAGTATTTCTTTGGATATCTATTTTTTTAATATTATATTATCAAATTGTTTTAACTAATTATTTTTAAATTTATAAGTATTTGATGAGAAATGATATACTTATCATTCACTTTTTAATAACCCTTAATATATTCTCTTACTTCTATATTCATCATATCATCTAAAAATTTTTCATTTCTTTTCTACAGACTTTATAATTAGGACAATTTTTTTCTACTAGTGTCCAAAATCTAGAGGAGTGATTTGCTTCTATCAAATGAGATAATTCATGGACAATCACATAATCCAAATATTTTAAATCCCTTTTCATTAATTCTAAATTCAAAGTCACTGTCTTTGTTTTCGTATTACAAACTCCCCAACGAGTGGTCATCTTCCTTATCCTTAAATCAGGATACGGTATTTTTTCGCTATAGTTTTCATAAACTTTATCAAGATGCTCTTTAAAAAGATTCTTTGCTTGTTTCTTATACCAATTATCAATATCCAAATCTTTACGAAGAAACACTTTTTCATCTCCAAAAGAGATATCACAATATTCTACATAAATAGGATCATATTTTTTTCCTAAATAATAAAAACCTTCATTATTTTCTTTCTTTATTCTTTGATTATCAATCATTTTTTCAATATCTTTTTGATTATTCTCTATTAACTTTTTAATCTCTTTCTCTCTTGTAAAAAAATTGGTAGTAACATAAATTGTTAAATCTTGTTTTACTCTAATATAAGTATTTTTATTGGTTTTCTTTTTTTCTATTATAATTCTATAATCTTCACCTTCGTAATGAAATTTCATGTTTATCACCCACTACAAC
>CANRVM010000066.1 GCA_947643295.1 uncultured Mycoplasmatota bacterium | reverse complement strand
TATTTTTATCTAAATAGTTAGCACCATTAATAACGACTCTTTTAAACTCATTAATTTGCTCTATATGAGTTAAATTATCATTTGCTGTCCAACCATTCTTCAGTTTTTCCAAAATAGCAAAAATATTATTGACTTCAGTTACATATTTTTCATAATCGTTCATGTATTTCCTCCTATATTAAAATCAATCTACTACCATTTTTTAAATCTGTATCAATTACTTTTTTATTCACATCATAAATCATTCCTGTTTCTTTACTATATAGATTAGTATCTTCTTGTCTATTGTAGCCGTTGTCTGTTAATTCTATAATTCCATTTTCTATTAGTTCTTTTATGGTACCGATTTTCTTACTAATAGGTATAAATATATCATATTCCTTTTCTATTGAAGGAATCAATACTTCTAATAGTATCTTATTATTTTCCATATCCTACCTCTTATTCTTCAATATATTTGATTAATGTTGCTTTTCCATTTCTTATAACATAAGCAAACTTCTCAGGTATTTCTTCTCTTAACTCACGAGGAGTAGATACTAGTTTAATTACATATTGCTCACTAATACCATTTCCAATCCAAATTCCTTGTAAAGAATCTACTGATGTTTTATACCAATTATCATAAGATAATGATTTTATTTTTTCTGAATAATCTATTATTACAAAATTATCTAAACTAAACTCTTTAAACTCTTGTAATAAATTCAAAAATAACTGCTTATTTTGTTCTTCTATCTTTGATAAGAAACTACTAAAACCAATCATAAGATAAGTTGTCTTAGTCATTTTCTCCAAAACAGATTTATCTTCATTATGACTATTATAAACTTGTTTTTCTTTCTCTAATGTATTTTTTATCATAGAAACCATAGAATTAAAATTAGTATTAATATAATTATTTTCTATCTCTCCTGAATCGAATAGTCTTAATGCATCTATTAGGATTACTCTTTGATAAGGAACTTTACTAAATAACTTTAAAAGCATCTTATAAAAGTCTTTATATGGAGTGATATCATTTGCACAAATAATAGAAATTGGGTTGTTCTTAAAGTCAAAGGTTGCAATACTTAAATCTTTTTTTACAATACCTACAGGAATACTTCTTATATTTCCAATTTGTTCTTCGACATCATCGATTGAAACAATATCTGGTAATACTGGTATTTTTTGAGCAGAAGTTTTGCATATCTTTCTTAATTTTTGAGAGATTACCTTAATATAATCTGCCATCTTTGCCATATGATAACAATATGCCGTTTGGAATTCGTAAACACTGTCTAATTCTATCAGTCCTCTACCTAAAGCTTTGGAAGGTTCTTTTTTCGTTCTTGTTTGTAAAACATCAGAATAATCCGAAGAATCATTTAGTTGCAAGATAATGTTCTTTTTAAAATTCTGTCTTACTCGATATCTTATTGCATTGGTACTACTAGTAGATAAAATAAAACTAATACCATATTTAAGACCCTCTCTACTAAGTTGGATAATTTCATCTTCATAATCATCATATGTTTCAGTAAAAGCTTCATAATTATTAATAATAACTGAAATAAGAGGGATTTTTTCCTTTGTATGCTCCAAATAAAAACTATAAGAACCATTATAATCAGCAAATATTTTTTTTCTCTCCTCCATCATAGCATGAAGCATTTTAAATAGATTCTCTATTTTCTCCGTATCATTTACTGATAATACACTTCCAACTTGTGGGGCTTTATCAAACATCTTTAATGTCTCTGCACCGAAATCTAATATATAGAAATTGACCTCACTTGGTAGATAATTTGTAATAGCAGAATAAATCATACTAGAAAGTAATAACTCCTTTCCACTTCCTGTAGAACCAAATATAATAGAATTTCCATCTTCTGATAAATTTAAAGTTAAAATATCTTGTCTTTGATTACTAGGATCATCATACTCTCCAATTATTATTTCTACTTGATTTTCTTTAATTTGATAATGATACTTTTTCTTTAAATCTTCTGTATAAATGACATCTGGAATTCGTTCTAACCATAAATTTGGAATGTGAATATCTTCACTATTAGCAACACCTACAATGTACTTTACAATATTAGGAAGTTCTTCTCCTTCTGATTTTAATGGTATCTTGTTACTTTCTACATCCAATGATCTAATGGTAGTTCCAACATTATCAATAAATTCAACCGAAGTATCCACCTTTTTCTTTCTTTTTTCGGTAGGATAATATTGTGCTCCACACCAAGCAGATTGACCAAGTGCAAATAGTTCATTATAACCGACTTGTAAATAAAATCTACCTGGATTTTTAAGAGCTGCAGCATCTGGACATTTAATCATATCCATACTATCAGATCGATCTTGTACTTTTAGACATATTTTAAACTTTGAATTCGACCAAATTTGATCATCCACCACTCCAGCAGGTTTTTGTGTTGCCAAAATCAAATGAACTCCCAGACTACGACCAATACGTGCTGTAGATATTAATTGATCCATAAAGTCAGGTTGTTGATCTTTTAATTCTGCAAACTCATCTGATATAATAAATAGATGGGATATTGCTTCACTTACTTTTCCTTCTCTATATAATCTTTGGTACTTATAAATATCAATCGTACTTTCATTTAATTTATCACGAGCCTCATTAAACTTTCTTTGTCTTCTTCGAAGTTCACTTTGAATAGAAGATAGGGCTCTATTCATTTCTATCGTATCTAAGTTTGTAATTGTACCAGCAAGATGAGGTAATTGATAACCTGTTTCCTTATTTTGAAAAACACCAGCTAATCCCCCACCCTTATAATCAATAAGAACAAAAGAGGCTTCCTTTGGACTAAAATTAACTGCCATCGAAAGAATATAAGAGATTATTAATTCACTTTTACCAGAACCTGTCATACCAGCAATTAAACCATGCGGTCCATAAAATTTTTCATGTAAATCTAATTTGAATTGTTCACCGTTTTTATCTAATCCAATTGGAACTTGTAAAGATTTAGTTGGATCACTTGATTTCCATCTATTTAGAATATTTAGTTGTTCAATGGTACCAACGTTATACATCTCTAAAAAACTAACAGAGTCTGGAATATTCTTTTCTTCTTTGGCAATATCAATAGGAATATTAGCAAGTACTTGACATAATTCGTAAACATTTAAACTTTCATCATAATCTGCAACAAATTCTTTTTGCTTATTGGATACTAATTCGTTTTCAAAGACTCCTGATTTTTGGTCTCCAATGCTAATAAAAGTTTTACACTCATTTGGTAAATTAGTTAATCTTGGACTATTGATGATTAAGCTAAATCCTAAATTGATTTCCTGAGATGCAACATCTTTTATTATTTCTAAATCTCTAACCATTTTATAGTCATCAGTTATAATCACATAATATGGTTCATAGTTTAGATAATTCCTATCTTCATTTCGAATATTATCACTAGAAACATTACGTTGTTGGAATTCTTGTTCTAAATGAAGAGAAATTTCTTTCATCTCGTCTAAGTTTGTTGCATAATATCTCATTGTTTTATCATTATTCCAAGTATGAGGTAATATTTTTAAATAGTCCCACATTGTTGCATTTTTTTGATTGGTAAATAATACTATCTTTAAATCTTCATAACTATGGAAAGCCACCATTTGAAGAAGCAAACCTTCAATAAATTTCTGTTTTTGTTTTCCTTCTCCAATAATGGCAGTTACATAATTTTTTATAAAAGACAAAGAAATAGGGACATCTACTAATAAACGTGATTCAGATGCTACTTTATATACATAATCTCGTAAATCATCCTCTTCAAGCATAAACTTCTTTTCTGGGAATTGAACATTACCAACTAGTTCTGTAGAGCCAATACCAAGTCTTAAATCTAAGAAATCCTCTTGTTTAATTTCTCTTTCCCAAAGATTTCTTTTTTTATTTTCAATAATATTTTTTACATAATCCAATGGTTGATAATTCTCAATTAAAATTTGTCTTTGTATGCCCATAGCAGATACAATTTCTTGATGTTTTTCTTCTACATATTTTCTATATTTTTCTTGACGTAGATTTTCTCGTTTCTTTACTTGTTTTTTTTGATAGCGATCAGAAAGAAGAGGCCATAAAAGCATAGTAAGCAACATCGCAAAAGACATAATTAAAGTTGGAAGTGCACTACTTAATGGCTGTTCTCCTTTTATTACTCCCGATAAAGAAGTATAACCAAAAACAATCGAACTCATGGCCATTGTTAACATGGGTCCAACTACATAAATCATAGGCATTTCGTTTGGTTTTTCCTTGGCTGGTGGATCTTCCACGGTTACATTAATAGCTTCTATTTTCGATTTAAATCTTGGAGAACGAAAAAAATAATCATTTTCGCTATAAAACTCCAATTGATCTTCCTCTTTTGCTTCTTCCTTAATCTTTTTTTGAATAATTTTGTTTTTTAGTGCAAACGTATTTCCGTCATAACTAATTTGATTTTCAATATGATTTAATACGATAAAGTCGGGCATCACTATTACTTTTAATCCCATAATAAAGATGATATCTCCATACTCTAAAGATACAGAGGAAATTGCATAATTATTTACATAGGTTCCATATTTACTAGTTAAATCTTCTATTCTCCATTTACCATTACTAAAAGATAGCTTAGCATGTTGTTTTGATACTAATGGATTATTATAGCTAATATGACATTGAGAATCATTACCAATAATGATATCTCCATTTCTATTAAGTTGTAATTTACTAACTTTTTCATCTAGTGATGGAGAACAATATAAGATAACGAATTCGTTTTCATTATTTATTTTTAGATAATAGATGCTATTTTCTTTTAAATATGCATATTCTAATTCTTCTGAGGAAGACATTATTTTTGTTTCAAAATCACTTTTTATTTTCCACTTTCCATCCTCTGCTTCTACATTAATTAAATTTCTATTATTTCCTAAACGGTCATTATCTGTAACCCAATAATTCCCCGCAACTTTTGCAGGCAAAGAAAAATTATAGATTTTAGTCTTTTTTATTAATCGAATAATCATTTTCTTCACCCCTAGTTTTCTATTCTTCTATCTTATTATATCTTTTTTTCTTATCTTTTACAATACTTATTTCGACAGAGTTGGAGATAAATAATTAAGAATTTTCCTCACTTTAATAAAAAATCTTATCTATGTCATTAGGTTTTTCTTCAAAGTAAAACAAGAATTTGTTTATTAACAAATCCTCAGCGTGATTCTTATTAATTAACTATTGTCATTTTTTTAGAAAAACCATAAATTTTATTATTAAATTCAGTTACTAGTGATAGATTATTATATTTCTCTAATTCAATATACATCTCTTTTTAATTTTTAATAGAAATACTGTTTAATTAGGATCTTTCATCATACTTTCTTTTGCAAAATAATCAACTAATCCTTCTATAATTATTTTTGAGAATCTTTCCTGATAATCTTTCTTCTGTAATAAGTAGCGATCATTACTATTAGATAAAAAACCGCATTCTAGTAAAATACCAGGAACTTTTGTATTTCGATATAAATATAAATTAGTTGTTCTAATTTCTCGTGTTTTAATCTTGTTTTCTTCTAATGCATTTGTAATCGATTCTGCAAGTAATTTATTTTTATTATTGATTTTATTATATAAAACTTCTGCTCCTCCATAATAATAATCGTTATACCAATTTAGATGAATAGACAAATAAAGATCACTTTTATTCCTTTCTAGCATATTAATTCTTCTATTTAAATCACCATGTTTTTTATGATAATCTGTATTTTTTGATAAATCGATATCTTCTTCTCTTGCTAAAATAACTTTTGCACCATTTTTTTCTAGTTCTTGTTTTAGTACTTTTGATATTTCCAAATTTAAGTCCTTTTCTAATATTTTTCCATATCGAGTACCTGGATCTCTTCCACCATGGCTTGTATCGGTTTTCCCCAAAAACTATCAATTATACTAAATTTATTAGGCTATATTATAAATCAAGATTCCACTCTA
>CANRVM010000065.1 GCA_947643295.1 uncultured Mycoplasmatota bacterium | reverse complement strand
CTTGATAAAAGTTTATTCTACTTCTAACATTATCTTTCCCTAATATCTTTAAAATAGAATATAAATCTGGAGATTTGGTTCTTCCTGTTACCATAACTCTAATAGCTTCGCAAATATCTCCTACATGTCCCTTATAACTATCTGGATTTCCCTTATATTCTTTAGGACTTGCTGCATAACCATGTTTTTCTGCAAAATTTTTGACGCCATCAAACCATTCTTCATTGGAAACTTCTAAATCTAATTCTTCTAAATATTCTAAAATAAGAGCTACATCATATTTTCTATCACCATCATATTTCTGATATCTTTCCTCAAAAAACTGAAAGTCAATAGCATACGAAAACTCTTCTTTTACATCGCTATATTTTGCAATATCTTTACGAGGTCTTGGTCCATCTTTTTCAATACTTAGGAATTTAATCATAGAATCTTTATTTTCTTCTAAGAGTCTAGCATATTCTTCATCATATTTTTTAGCAAATTGAAGTGTCTCTTCATAAACCTCTTCTCCGCTTTTACGAGAAAAATATGTTTTACAGATATTTGTGAATTTTGCCTCATCAAAACTGGTTCCACCTACTGGCATCTTTTCAAAAGAAAATCTAAAATCCTCAATATTTTTATCTTGGTTCTGTAAATACCATTCTTCAAAGTTAGTGTTGGCAATGGTTGCTAAATAAAGATGTAGTGCATCAATTGGAATTCCTTGTTCTTCATAAAATTTTGCTCCTGCCCAAGGATCTTTTCTTTTTGATAGTTTTCGAATCGTTCCAGTTTCCTTATCCTTAATGGTAAGAGGTGCGATATGAGCATATTTCACTGGTTCAAATCCTAATACTTGAAATAGTTGATAATGAAGAGGTAAGCTAGATACCCATTCATCCCCTCGAATGGCATGAGTAGTATGCATTAAATGATCATCAATCGCATGAGCAAAATGATAGGTTGGGGTTCCATCTTTTTTTAATAGAATGGTATCCATATCGTGTTCTGGAAACTTAATTTTACCCTTAATACAGTCTACTACTTCCATTGTGTTTTTCGCATTACCAGGACTTTTTAGACGAATAACGTAATCTTTTCCAGCAACAAGTTTTTCTTTTATTTCTTCTAAAGATAAATCTCTATCTACTGCATAAACTCCATAAATTCCTATTTTTGTTTTGATTAAGGCTTGTTCTTCCTTGATTTGAGCTTGTTCTTCTTCACTCATAAAGCAAGGATAAGCTAGTCCTTTTTGGATTAAATCTTTTACATACGTTTGGTAAATTTCTGTTCTTTTACTTTGCTGATAGGGACCATATATTCCACCATAACCATATCCCTCATTAGGAGTAATCTTAAACCCTTTTAAAACAGAAGTAATATTTTCAATACCACCTTCTACTGCTCTTTTTTGATCAGTATCTTCAATTCTTAAATAGAAACTTCCTCCACTTTGTCTTGCGTAAATCATATCACAAAAAGCAGAAAGTAAGTTTCCTAAATGAACACTACCAGTAGGACTAGGACCATATCTAGTAACCATAACACCTCCAGATAATTCTCTTGGTTTATATAAATTTTCGTAATCTTCTTTTGTCTTTTCGATATTTGGAAATAAGATATTTGCTAGCTCTATTTTTTCTTCCTCACGCATAGTTATGCACCTCTTTCTATATCATTCTCTCATACTATATCATTTTTTATAGTAGAAATCAATGATATTATAAAAACCCTTGATAATCAAGGGAATACTTCTTATTGGCTGCCCTAGTTAGATTCGAACTAACGGAATGATGCGGTCAGAGCGCACTGCCTTACCACTTGGCTATAGGGCAATTTCTATATATTTATTTTATAATAAAATGAGAAAAAAAGAAAGAAAAATATTCATATTCTTCCTTTCTTTTTTCTACTTCCTATTTTTTAATTCATTATGAATCGATTTTACTTTCGCTCTTATTTTTTCCATATCGTCTCCATCTTTAGCAGGAACTCCATTTTGTGCTAAAAAATCAAGTAAAGAAAAAAACATCCCCATATCTAATCCTCTTTGCTCTAAATTACGATCCTGATGAATACAAAAATCGAGTATTACATCTTCTCTTGAACTATTTTCTTTTTCAAAAGAATTTGTTACTTGATTTTTTCTACTCACACTATTTTGTGAAATGGAAATGGTACTTAAAATACCTCTCCTAAAATCACGAAGAGCTAGTGCTGTCATATCTTTTCCATAAGTATCAAAGTAATCTTGATATCCAGAAATAAGAGTTTTCATATTCTCATCTGATAAAATCTCTCTACGATTTTCTATCAAATCCTTTACCTTTTGATATTCTTTTTGGAAATTCATACGGGATAAGTCATAACAAGATTTTTTACTTTCTTTATATTTTCTCCTAGCAAGGGCTTCTTTAACTTTTTGTCTTCTTTGTTCTTGTTGTTCTATTTCTCTTTTCTTTTTTCTTTTATTTGAATATTCTTTAATACCCGTTTTTTCATATTGCTTTTCTACCATTTTTCTGCCTTCTTTCCATCTTTACTTAAAGAATAAGTAAAACTGATTTCTAGTCATTATTAAAAATCAGTTCCTTTTCATTTTATTTTTTTTTATAAGATTTATGTGGTCTCATTTTTTCTTTGATATTTCTTAGAAGAATGGTGTTATAAGGAGCACTCTTTACAGAAGATTTTAAAGTAGCCCATGATTTTTCCTTCATCCAAGAGGCCTTTTTGATTTTTTCTTCAAATGTTTGCTGTGTATATCCTTTTTTTCTTTTGATATCAAACAATTCTAGAAATACTTTTACAGGCTCTTCAATTAGCATTTCATTTTTAATATTGCTATTATAAACCTCTGTTAATTTATCAAAACATATTACTTTTGAATACAACATTTCATTAAAAATATTTTTTAAATCATTCGCTGCTTTTCTCTCTTGTAATACTTGTACACCAGACATTCTAGTACTTAATATCATTTGATCAATTACATTGTGTACACGGCGAATATCCTGAAAAGATACTCCTCTTTTTAACTCCGCCTTATACTGAATGTACTCTCCGTTATCAGAATCTACAACAAAAAACATCTTTGACTTTTTCGCTTTTTTTTGTAACTTTTTTTGTTTTTCCATTTCTTTTTCTGGAAGTCTAGCGCTATCACCCAATATTAATAATGGTGCATTATCACTCATACTTACTATATCCATTTTTTTATTTTACCCTCTTTCTTTCACGTGTTTCTGTATTGTATCACATTTTTCTACTTTAAGCAAGCATCAATATTTATCATTCTATAATAATATATTCGATAGTATATTTATCATGTGCAAAAAGTTTATTTTTTTTGATTATTCCTAAATATTTTTATGGATACTTCTTACTAAACATTTATCTAACCCTCCTCTCTTTTTTTAGCATCATAACAAAAAAAAGAAAAAGATACAAAGGACTCATTTTCATTCTTTATTAAAAAAAATATTAGAATTTTACTTTTTTTTCTAATATTTTTGCTACCTATTTTATTTTTTCTTCTAAATTAGGAAAATCATATAAACAAAAAATAAAGTTTTAGTTATTAGTTATAAATATATAATTCATGTTGTGCTCTAGTTGCTGCAACATATAAAAGATTTCTTTCATCTTTTTTATAAGAATTTTTTCGGTTGTTATAAATAATAACACTATCGAATTCTAATCCCTTAGCAATATAGGCAGGTATCACCACTAAATCTTTATTAAACTTTGTCGTAGTTTCTTCTATCAAAGAGATATTAAGACGACTCTTTAAAAACTCATATAATTTTTTTGCTTCCACCTCATCTTTTGTGATAACAGCTACTGATTGATATTTCTTAATTAAGTTATCGATATCTTCATATAGACTTTCTGCTAAATCTTCTGTATTTTTTCTCATTTGAATCGGAACATTACTACTTTTTCGAATCGCACTCACATGATTTAATCCTAATATTTTATTCGTATAATCAATAATTTCAGGAGAAGAACGATAGGTCTTTGTTAACTCTAAATATCTCGTATCTCCCTTAAAGATATCTCTTAACTCTTCTAAAGAGGAATACTTATAATAAGGATTAATATTTTGATTAACATCTCCTAATATCGTAAATTCTGCTTTTTTAAAAATATGATTAATAATAATATATTGTAATTTATTATAATCTTGTGCCTCATCAATCACTACCTGTTTGACATTTGCCTCATAATAGAATCCACTTAAAATCCCTTTCATATAAGTAAAAAGCAAACTATCTTCATAGTGAATGATACTATCATTAACAAAACTTTTGATTTCGGCATCGGATAAAACAATTTTACAAAAATCACTTTTATAAAAATCAGTATATATTTTCTTATAATCTTCTGAAAAATTAATCGCACCATTGATTAATTTTCGAAAAGTTGCTTTTTTCTTATTCGTTCCTTTATAAAAAGTATTTGATAGTTTCTCTGCAATTTGATCTAGTCTTTCAAAAAGAGGCAGACGATCATATTTATAATGTAACATTTCATTTAACTCTTCTAATGTTGTAAAATGGAACTTTGTTTCTTCAACATCATCAATAAACTTTGCACTTTTAATATAACTCTCCAAATAATGGTCAAAATCATCAATTATCTCATTACTTTGTTTATACTTCACCAGTTCAATATGTTCTTCCCTTTTAGAGTAGTAGCGAAATAAAAAGTTAGAGAACGTTTCTACTTCTTTGTATTCACCTAAAAAAGAAGATAAATAGTCATGAAAAGTAGTTTGAAGAGTATTCTCTTCTCCTAATTCTGGTAAGACATTAGAAATATATTCAGTAAAAATATTATTTGGAGAAAAAATTAAGATATTACTACTAGTTAAGTTTTTAATTTGATAAAGTAAAAAAGCAATACGGTGAAGAGCTACCGTTGTTTTCCCACTACCAGCAATTCCTTGAACAATTAAATTATCATCATCTAAATTTCTAATAATTTTATTTTGTTCCTCTTGAATGGTATTAACGATATTTTTCATTTTCTCAGATGAATTCTCACTTAAAACTGTTTGTAAGACTTCATCATTAATATTTAAATCATTATCAAAAACACTAATTAATTTATTATTTTCTATCTGGTATTGTCTTTTTCTAAGTAGTTCTCCTTCGATAATTCCTGCAGGAGCCTTATAACTACATTTTCCTACCTCATAATCATAAAACAAACTACAAATGGGACTTCTCCAATCGTATAAAATATTATTTAAATTCTTATCTTTTAAATACGTAAGAGATAAATATATATTAAATACATCACCATCTAAATCTTTAAACACAATAGAAGCAAAATATGGTTTCTTTTCAACTTTTAAAAGACTTCTTAAATATTTATCTTTCTCTACTACACGATGTTCTTCTTCATTCGATAAAGCCTTCGCTTGCGATATATCACCAACATCAAAAGAAGAAGAATCTTGCCATATAATTTTTTTGAACTCCACTAGATCATTACTAGATATTTTTACGGTTTCTTTTAGGGAATCAATATTTTTCTTTACTAAACTTGATACTTTTTTTAATATTGTCTTTTCTTTTTCTAGTTCTATACCCTCAATTGCCATAGTTATTCTCCTTATCCTTTATCTTACAAAAATAAATATACCACAAAAAGAAAAGGCTTTCAATTTAGTTTACTAAAAATAATGTCAAATCTTTTAGAAAACTTTTTCTAACCTCTCTTCAAGAATAGAATATAAATAAATAGCTATCTCTTTGTCAGAAACGGTATGAATATAATTCCTGTATCCTTCTAATTGTTTTTGATAAGCCAAATCATTTGTATTTTTTAATTTATAGTCTACAATCGTAATCTCATTTTCCTCTTCTATCAAAAGATCAATAATACCATGTTTGATTTCCTCTTCTTCACAATAGTAGAATTCATATTCTTTATAATATTTCGCATCTAATTTTTCTTTTATGAAATCACTTTCTAGAAAACGCTTTACCTTTCTTGCTTCAAAATCAGTCATATAAGTGTAATCTGGATTCTTGAAATCTACAAATTCTAATAATTCATGAATTCGAATACCTAAATCGATTTTTTTCCTTTCTTCTTCTGTGATAAAAGATAAAGATT
>CANRVM010000064.1 GCA_947643295.1 uncultured Mycoplasmatota bacterium | reverse complement strand
TTGGAACCATTGGACTAATTAAAGGAATTAACACCTTTTCAAGAGATAAAAATATTAAATTAGCAACTTATGCCTCACGTTGTATTGATAATGAAATTTTAATGTATTTAAGAAAGACCAAAAGATTAAAGGGAGAAGTGAGTATTGACCAATCTCTTTCTTATGATGCAGAAGGAAATGAATTACACTTAGAAGATATTTTAGGAACAGATAAAGATATTGTAACAAAGGGAATCGAAGAAGAAAATGACAAGAAAATCATGATAAACGAGGTAATGAGGCTAAATCCTAGGGATCGAGATATTATTATTTTACGATATGGATTGCTAGGTCAAAAAGAATTAACACAAAAAGAAGTAGCAGAAAAACTGGGGATTTCTCAGTCCTATATCTCAAGAATCGAAAAGAAAGTGATTAAACGGCTAAAGACTTTGGTAAATTATACCTAGTCTTTTTTATAAATAATAAAACAAAAAACATTAACTAATAGAATTTGTTTGACAAAGAAGAAATTTTGCTTATAATACTTTAAAAAAGGAGGAGCTAATGAATGAAAGAACTACAAAGATTTTCTAGTAAGTATATTGAGCATATGAATAAAAACCTTTACTTATTAAGTCATTATGAAAAAGATAAAGAACAAATACTAGAAAAAATAATTACAGAAAAATATAAGAGTGCACTTACTACTTTAAGTTTTAAAGAAGAAGATTTGGTCTTAGTAAGAACGGTTGGTCAAGAAATTTCCCTATTAATTTAGAATATTATCCATTAGATGAAAGGAATTGTTATCGTTATATTGATAATCCATTTAAATTTCTTTTACTAGAGTTAAAACAAGAAAAAGATGTATATGCAGATATTACGATAGGATATAATAAAAGTAAACTAAATATTCGTGAAAATGAATTAGTTGCCTATGGATACCGCAATACGAAACACTTTTCTATCAACGGATTAGCGAGCAATATTTATGGTCCTTTTTTGCATCAACTAAGATTTGACAATGGTATAGCAATTATTATAGAATCCTTAAAAGGTAAAATAGAGGATTCTAGATTAGTAAACTTAAATCCTGTAGATACCTTTTTTGATTTAGAAAATAGTTCGATGAAGATAGATGAAAATGCTATTATCTTGATACAAGAGAGTCAAATAAAGGATTTTTTTAATAAGAAGGAATTAAAAGAAAAGTTAAAAACACATAGGATTTATTTATATCAAGATAATCCCTCCTTAGCAGTTGATTTTGTTCTAATGTATCATGGTTATGTACCACAGCATTCAAAACAACAATGTTTATTAGATATTGAATACTGTGATTACCAAGGAAGAACGATTAGTGATGAAAACTATTTGAATCAATGGAAAGAATTTATAGAGAAGTTGAACCAAAAATATCTTAACACTACTTATATTAATGTACCAAATAGGATCAATATAAGAAGAGTGATGAGGCGTAGAAGTTTGATAGGACTTCCAGGCGTTTTGCATATAGAAACAGCATACTTTGAAGATGAACAAAAGAGACTTTTTCAAGAAAACATAGCTACCTACGAAGATTATTTATCTTATCTATTTAATAAAAGCTCTACTGTAGATAGTCTAACAACAAAGAAAGTAATTCATTCTATAAAAGAACAGAGTCCATTATTTAGACCTTCTTTTGATTCACTTAGAAGACATCATAAGATGACGTTGTTGAAAGTATTAGAAGATTTGTCATATCCAGAATTTAAAAAAAGTACAGAAGAATTCAATAAGAAAAAGTTGCTAAAAATAGATACTAGGAGAAAAGGATAAAATAGAAAGAAAAGTAAAATCAATAAGTAACATAAAGAAATTAGATGAAATTGCAAAGATGAGTTTATCCATAAACGTACTGGTATAAATTATAGAGAGTTTGTTTAGGCTTACTAAAATAATAAAGAAACAGATAGAAATGCTCGAGTTACTCTATTTGTTATTTCTTGACAAATCAACCTAATGGCATTATAATTAGGCTCAATCAACAACTATCCGTAAGAAAGGGGAAAGAAAATGAACAAAAGTCTAGAACTAAGAGAGGTGATTTTTGATATGGGAATTGATATTCCCTTTCTAATACAAGAATCATTTTTAGGATATAAATATAGAACAACGAATAAAAAATTAAGAATTTCAGATAATATGATACCAACAACACTAATCAAAATGTATTATGAATTTTCAGATGATGACATTGTATTTGATAAAATGAAAAAGGAATTCGTTTCGCATTATGTATTAAATGAAAGTAAGCTAGAAGGTGTCAATGATCAAGATATTCATGGCATAGAAGAAATTCAAGGCTTTAAGAAAATGTACGAGTATATTCACTCTGATGAAATTGATGATATGTTCAATGTGTTTACTCTAAAAGATTTACATAAGATATTATTTTCTTGTGCTAACTATCCAGAATGTGCAGGTAATTTTAGGAACTTTGATGTTTATTTACCAGGAACGGGAACTGAATTAGTAGAATGGTCTATGATTTATCCAAGATTAAGAGAATTAGATGACAAAGTAGGATATTTATATTCTCTAGCGAAAGAATTAAAAAATGGAGATAATGTAGATGATTTATTAGTTTACTTAGATGAGTGTGTGGAATTAAAATGTGATTTGATTAAGATTCATCCTTTTAGTGATGGAAATGGTAGAACGATTCGAGGATTCATTAATAAATTACTAGAAGATGCTGGATTACCACCTATCTACATTAAAACAAGAGAACGAACCGAATATCATAGAGCGATGAATCTAGCAAACAACGAAGGAAATGATACGGAAATTAAAAATTTTTATCGATATAAAATCTGTGATTCCATTGTGGAGTTAGACATTAATGATCGTTTAAGAAAAGAAAGTAGAGAAGAACGAAGACAAAAAATGAAGGAAAAAGTAAAGAGATAATATAAGGTAAAATACGGCAATACTTTGATAAGGTTGTCGTATTTTTTTGACTAAATTAACACGAAATCTTAAAAATAAGTGCATGAATTTCTTCTACATGATATAATGAATGAGAATAGAAAGGAAGGAAGTAGATGAAATACGTTTATTTATTTAAAGAAGGAAATAAAGATATGAGAAACCTTTTAGGTGGAAAGGGAGCCAATCTTGCAGAGATGACTAGTATTGGACTTCCAGTACCACAAGGGTTTACGGTAACAACAGAAGCTTGTTGCAAATACATGGAAGAGGATGATTTAGGTTCAAAAATAGAAAAAGAAATTCTCGATAAAATAGAAGAATTAGAAAAAATAACAGGTAAAAAGTTTGGAGATGGTAAAAATCCATTATTAGTATCCGTAAGAAGTGGTGCGAGAGACTCGATGCCTGGAATGCTAGATACCATTCTAAATTTAGGGATGAATGACGAAGTATGTGAAGAATTTGCAAAACAAATTGGTGATGAACGCTTTGTTTATGATTCCTACAGAAGATTTATTAGTATGTATGCAGATGTTGTCATGAACTTTCCAAAAGAAGATTTCCTAGACTTATTTGATGAGATAAAAAAAGTCAAAAAAGTAGAATTAGATACCGAATTAACGGGTGATGATTTAAAAGAAATCGTACAAATTTATAAAAGACAATACAAAAAACATGCGAAAAGAGAATTTCCAAGTGATGCGAGAGAACAATTAATAGAAGCAGTAAAAGCTGTTTTTAGAAGTTGGAATAATAGTAGAGCAAGAACCTATCGAAAACTAAATAATATCCCCGATAGTTGGGGAACTGCCGTTAATGTTCAGGAAATGGTATATGGAAATAGAGGGAAAACCTCTGGAACAGGAGTTGCTTTTACAAGAAACCCAGCAACAGGAGAAAAGAAGTTATTTGGTGAATATTTAATCAATGCCCAAGGAGAGGATGTAGTAGCAGGTATTAGGACCCCAGAGGATATTTCTACTTTAAAGAAAAAAATGCCAGAATGTTTTCAAGAATTCGAAAGAATCTGTAGTATTTTAGAAAATCACTATCATGATATGCAAGATATGGAATTTACTATTGAGAATAAAAAACTTTATATGCTCCAAACAAGAAATGGGAAAAGAACCGCAAAAGCAGCGATTAAAATTGCTGTCGATTTAGTAAAAGAAGGTTTGTTAACGAAAGAAGAAGCACTACTTAAAGTAGATGCCTCTAGTTTAGAACAACTTCTTCATCCTACCTTTATTTCCAAAGAGTTAGAAAAAAGGGTAGCCATTGCTCATGGTTTAGCAGCTTCCCCTGGAGCAGCCGTCGGAAAAATTTATTTTTATGCAGAAGATTTAAAGAAAGAAAAAAAAGAAGGAGAAGTAGATATGATTCTAGTTCGAAGTGAAACTTCTCCAGAAGATATTGAAGGAATGAATATTGCGAATGGGATTTTAACAGGAAGAGGAGGAATGACTTCTCATGCAGCAGTGGTTGCTCGTGGCATGGGAAAATGTTGTGTAGCAGGTTGTAGTGAAATCGTTATTGATGAGAAAAACAAGAAAATAAAACTCTCAGATGGTACCATCCTAAAAGAAGGAGAATATTTGAGTCTTGATGGAGGAACTGGAAATGTTTATCAAGGTGCCATTCCTCTAGAAGAGGCTAAAGTAACGGGCGACTTTGCTACCTTTATGAGATGGGCAGATGAAGTTCGTACATTAGGAGTAAGAGTGAATGCGGATACCGAAAAAGATGCCATGATTGCCAAAAAGTTTGGTGCCGAAGGAATTGGATTATGTCGTACTGAGCATATGTTTTTTGAAAGTAAACGTATTTTTCATTTCCGACAGATGATTCCTTATCAAAGAGATGATTTCTATCACTTATTTAAAGTAATGGGAAAGAATAGCACCACAATTCGTTTACTTGATCCTCCTTTACATGAATTTTTACCAAAAACACATGATGAGGTAAATAAATTGGCTAACTCTCTAAAAATTTCTTTTAAAGAATTAAAAGAAAGAATAGAGTCATTAAAAGAGTTTAATCCAATGATGGGCCATCGTGGATGCAGGTTAGATGTAACCTATCCAGAAATTGCGAAGATGCAGACAAGAGCCATTATAGAAGCTGCTATTTTATTAGAAAATGAGAAAATAAAAGTAAGTCCTGAAATTATGATTCCATTAATAGGGGATGTAAATGAACTAAAATATGTAAAAAGTATTATTGTAGAAGAAGCAGAAGAGATTATTAAAAATAATGCATCGAAAGTGAAATATAAGATTGGTACTATGATTGAACTGCCACGTGCTTGTTTAATCGCTGATAAATTGGCAATGGATGCCGAATTCTTTAGTTTTGGTACAAATGATTTGACTCAGCTTACTTATGGTTTCTCAAGAGATGATTCTGAAAAGTTCTTAGAAGAATATTACAATAAAGGAATACTTGCAAATTCACCGTTTACTTCTCTAGATACAGAAGGAGTGGGTCAATTAGTAAAACTAGGAGTTCATCTTGGAAAAAAGACAAGAAAAGATATTAGTTTAGGAATTTGTGGAGAACATGGAGGAGACAAAAAAACAATTGCCTTTTGTCATGAAATAGGTCTTAGTTATGTATCTTGCAGTCCATATCGTATTCCAGTAGCAAGACTTGCCGCTGCACAAGCGTCCATAAAGGCGAACCCATCAAAATAAAACACGATTATGATTTGTTCTTAACCCGTATAATTATTACAAAAGACGACATTTTGAGATATTCAGATAAAATACTAGAATGTATTAATGTAAAGTTAAAAGAACCAATTATAGTTGATATTTATATTTAAATTAGACTAAGATGACTAATATGTCGTATATCTTAGTCTTTTTTGTGTGAGAAATTAATTATATGCGACAAGAAAAAGGAGGTGAAAAAATGCGATTAATGTATTTAAAGCCAAGATTAAAAGATTTATCACAAAGATCTAGAATTGTTTTTGTAAGACAATTTAGACAAATAACTCAAGATGAACTTGCAGATAAATTAAATTTAAATGGAGTTGAAGAAGCAGGTTGTTTTATAAAAGATTTAGATGATGATGAAGCAGTTATTTATATGGTAGATTCAAATATATACAGAAGTAAAATTTTACCTTCAGAGAAAGCTTGGTGTTAGAACATCTGATCTTAGTAAATACTTATCAAAATATAATCCAATTCAATTAAGATATAACAAAAAAACTAAAGTT